>CALPVM020000006.1 GCA_943327015.2 Akkermansia muciniphila | reverse complement strand
GCCTATTTAAGTTAATGGGTTAAATTGGGGTACACGCCAATTGTTTAGAACGCTTCCAGCGCCAATGCAGTTACGCACTGTGCACCTTCGGTGATGCTGTCACGCATGCCTGGCACTTTGGTCAAAATATGATCCGCATAAAAACGCGCGGTGGTAATTTTAGATTGCATAAATGCTACATCGGTACCAGCTGCCAATTGCTCTTGCGCCGCCAACAGGCCACGTGCCATTTGCCATCCGGCCATCACATTGCCTGCCAACATCAGGTAAGGCACGCTACCGGCAAACACGGCATTGGGGCTGGCCTTGGTGTTACCCGCCACAAAATTGACTACCTCAATGAATGCCTCACGTGCAGCCTTCAAGCGCTTGGCCATGGTCAAGGCGTGCTCTGTTCCGCTTTTCAGCAATTCTGCTTCGGTAGCTTCGATTTGGCCTGCAATACCTTTGGCAGTTTGGCCACCATCACGGGCGGTTTTACGACCTACCAGGTCATTAGCCTGAATAGCGGTAGTACCTTCATAAATGGTCAAAATTTTGGCATCACGGTAGTACTGGGCTACACCGGTTTCTTCAATAAAGCCCATACCACCATGCACTTGCACGGCCAAGGAGGTTACTTCCAAGCTCATCTCGGTGCTGAAACCTTTAACCAGCGGCACCATGAATTCGTAAAACGCTTGGTTGGGTTTACGCACTTCTGCGTCAGGGTGGTGGTGCGCGGCGTCGTAAGCAGAAGCGGCTACGCTAGCCAGTGCACGGCAGCCTTCGGTGTAGGCGCGCATAGTCATGAGCATGCGTTTGACATCGGGGTGATGAATAATGGGCGCACTGGCGGCAATAGAGCCATCAACTGGGCGGCTTTGCACACGGTCTTTGGCGTATTGCACAGCTTTTTGGTAGGCACGCTCGGCAATGGCCACACCTTGCACACCCACACCGTAGCGGGCAGCGTTCATCATGATGAACATGTATTCCAAGCCACGGTTTTCTTCGCCTACCAAGTAGCCAATGGCACCGCCATGGTCGCCGTATTGCAATACAGCAGTGGGGCTGGCTTTGATACCCATTTTGTGTTCGATGCTGACGCAATGCACATCGTTACGTGCGCCCAAGGAGCCATCTTGGTTAACCATAAATTTAGGCACCACAAACAGGCTGATGCCTTTTACGCCTTCTGGAGCACCTTTCACACGCGCCAATACGAGGTGGACGATGTTTTCGGCCATATCGTGCTCACCCCAGGTGATATAAATTTTGGTACCGAATACTTTGTAGGTGCCGTCGGGTTGGGGTTCGGCACGGGTACGCACCAAGGCCAAGTCGCTACCGGCTTGGGGTTCGGTCAGGTTCATGGTACCAGTCCATTGGCCGCTGACCAGTTTGTCAAGGTAAATGGCTTTGAGTTCATCGGAACCGGCGGTCAACAATGCTTCAATGGCGCCATCACTGAGTAGCGGGCAAAGTGCAAAGCTCATGTTGGCACTGTTAACCATTTCAATGCAGGCTGCACCAATGGTTTTTGGCAAGCCTTGACCACCGTTTTCGACAGGATGTTGCAGTCCTTGCCAGCCGCCTTCTACAAATTGCTTAAAGGCATTTTTAAAACCGGGGGTCGCAGTGACCACGCCATCTTTGAGGCTGGAAGGGTTTTTGTCACCTTCCCAGTTCAAAGGGGACAACACGCCCTCGTTGAACTTGGCTGCTTCTTCCAACACGGCTTGGGCGGTATCAAAACCCGCATCTTCAAACGCCGGAATTTTGGCAATCTGCTCAATATTGGCAAGATGCTGGATGTTGAAAAGCATGTCTTTAACGGGTGCAATGTAGCTCATAGTGTGCTCCGAAGAATTTTTGTGAGGGAAAATGACAAATCAAAACGAAAAAAAGGGCATCGCTGCCGATGCCCTTTTTGGTATCTGCATCAGAGTGCAGCAATCAACTCTGGGACTGCGGTAAACAAATCAGCTTCCAATCCAAAGTCTGCCACACCAAAAATAGGCGCTTCAGGGTCTTTGTTGATAGCCACAATCACCTTGCTGTCTTTCATACCAGCCAAATGCTGAATAGCACCGCTGATACCGCAAGCCACGTACAGCTGGGGAGCGACGATTTTGCCGGTTTGACCCACTTGCCAGTCGTTAGGCGCATAGCCAGCGTCTACCGCAGCGCGCGAAGCACCGAGTGCCGCACCCAATTTGTCGGCCAGTGGGGTCATGACTTCGGCAAACTTGTCGCTGGAGCCCAAAGCACGTCCACCGGACACAATGATCTTGGCTGCAGTCAATTCTGGGCGGTCGTTTTTGGCAATTTCTGAACCTACAAAGCTCACTGCAGCGCTGGCAGCAGCAGCGCCAACAACTTCCACGGCGGCGCTACCGCCTGTAGCAGCAGCGGGGTCAAAACCAGTGGTACGCACTGTTAAAACCTTTACAGCGTCTGCGGTTTGCACGGTAGCAATAGCGTTACCTGCGTAAATGGGGCGTTCAAAAGTGTCTGCACTCACTACTTTGGTGATGTCTGATACTTGGCCTACATCCAACTTAGCAGCTACGCGGGGCGCTACGTTTTTACCAGCGGCAGTTGCTGGAAACACAATGTGGCTGTAAGCAGATGCCAGAGCCAATACCTGTGCAGCGATATTTTCTGCCAAGCCGTGGGCAAAACCTTCGCCGTCGGCGTGCAGTACTTTGCTCACACCAGCAATTTGTGCTGCTGCGGCAGCTGCAGCACCAGCGTTGCTACCAGCAACGAGAACGTGAACGTCGCCACCACATTGGGCAGCAGCAGTTACGGTGTTAAGAGTTGCACCCTTGATGGATGCGTTGTCGTGTTCAGCGATTACGAGAGCGGTCATGTTGTTGGCTCCTTAGATAACTTTAGCGTCGTTCTTGAGTTTGGCAACCAGAGTCGCCACATCAGGCACCTTGATGCCGGCGCTGCGCTTGGGTGGCTCAGTAACCTTGAGGGTTTTGATACGTGGTGCAACATCAACGCCCAAGTCTTCTGGCTTGAAGGTGTCAAGTTGCTTTTTCTTGGCCTTCATGATGTTAGGCAAGGTAACGTAGCGTGGCTCGTTCAAGCGCAGATCGGTGGTAATGATGGCTGGCAGAGTAACCGCCAAGGTTTCCAGACCACCGTCTACCTCACGGGTAACGTTGGCTTTGCCGTCAGCGACTTCTACCTTGCTGGCAAAAGTAGCTTGGGGCAAATCGGCCAAGGCAGCCAGCATCTGGCCGGTTTGGTTGCAGTCATCGTCAATGGCTTGCTTGCCAAGGATGATGAGTTGGGGTTGCTCTTTGTCCACGATAGCTTTGAGCAACTTGGCCACTGCCAAGGGTTGCAGCTCTTCGGCAGTTTCAATCAATATGCCGCGATCTGCGCCAATCGCCATGGCAGTACGC
Organism: Akkermansia muciniphila; assembly: GCA_943327015.2. Classification (GTDB taxonomy): domain Bacteria; phylum Pseudomonadota; class Gammaproteobacteria; order Burkholderiales; family Burkholderiaceae_C; genus Allorhodoferax. The sequence continues at coordinate 17,233 of CALPVM020000006.1, read as the reverse complement.
AGGGTTTCTTGGCATTGCGCTACGCCGCAGGAAATAGCGATGACCTCGGTGACCACGCCTTTTTCTTTGAGGCGAACTGCTTCTTCTACAGCAATTTCGTCAAAAGGGTTCATGCTCATTTTGACGTTGGAAATGTCTACACCGCTGTTGTCCGACTTAACGCGAACCTTGACGTTGTAGTCCACTACGCGTTTTACGGGTACCAGGACTTTCATTGCTGCCGCTCCAGATGATGAGTGAAAAAACTTGTATCTTAGAAGATTGTCGACTTAGACTACGCTATTTTAAAGTACACGTCAGGTGTATCTTTACTAATTGGTTTATTTTAAATTATAAAAAATAGAACGATCGTTCATTTTTTGTAATTCCACTGGATGATCAGGCACCATCAACCCATCTTTTTATAAAAAATTTAAACTTATGCCTAACAAGCCCGCAAATAAACGCACCAATTTTACTCAAACCAACAATAAAGCTCTTTTTTTACTGACTGCTGTCTCAATCGCTCTAGTTTGGATTCTGATGCCGTTTTACGGTGCAATTCTGTGGGGAGTGATTATTGCCTTAGTGTTTGAGCCCTTGCACCGCAAAATATTGCCATTGGCATGGCAGCGTCCGAATCTTGCAGCTCTGCTCACATTACTAGTGGTTCTTTTGGCTGTAATAGTACCTTTCAGCATGGTTACCACAGCATTGGCTTTGGAGGCGGCTGGTTTATTTCAACGACTTCAGGCGGGCAACTTTCAACCGTGGGTGTATTTTCAAAGTCTTTTTGAGTCACTTCCAGTTTGGATGACCGATATTTTGACCCGGCTGGGCCTGGATTCATTTACCACTTTACAAAACCGCCTGAACGCGGCGTTGACGCAAGGCACGCAATGGATTGCAGGTCAAGCATTCAATGTCGGACAAGTGACGTTTGACCTTGCCATTCAGGTATGCATTACGCTGTATCTGGCATTTTTTTTAATACGCGATGGTGCCCAGATGGTACAAGCTGCACATCGTCTGATTCCAATGGCTCCTGAGCATAGCAAAGAGTTATTTGAGAAATTTCATACGGTAATACTGGCCACTATCAAGGGCAACCTGTTTATTGCTGCCATTCAAGGCGCTTTAGGCGGGCTGGCCTTTTGGTTTTTGGGTGTTACCGGTGCACTGCTCTGGGCGGTGTTAATGGCATTTTTATCACTGGTTCCCGCTGTGGGTGCAACTTTAGTATGGCTGCCGGTTGCCATTTACTTTTTTATCTCTGGCGCAATTTGGCAGGGGCTGGGACTGGCTATTTATGGGGTACTGGTCATTGGCTTGGTAGATAACCTGCTGCGCCCGATGTTGGTGGGCAAGAGCACGCGCTTGCCGGATTATGTGGTGATGATTACCACCTTGGGTGGCATGTCGGTAGTTGGCATGAATGGCTTTGTTATCGGCCCACTCATTGCCGCTATGTTTATGGCGATTTGGCACATTTACGGCGTAACGCTACACGACGACTAACAAACCGGTGATAGCCCCCTGCCCTTCAGGTGCGCCGCAACACGACACCGGCCTTGTGTAAGGCCAGCGTCAAATCATCTAAAGATTTGCTGCTTAGTCCAGACAAGCGCACGAGGTCGTATTCCGAACACTGCAACAGGTCGCGAATGCTATAAATGCCTACTTTACGCAACTCGGCTGCTGTTTGCCAGCTCACATCCAAAGAAGTCGTAGTATGCATGGTCGGTGTAGTGCTGCACTCCACCTTCAGGGAGTCCAAAACCCCTGCCAGATAAAGCGCCTCTGCAGGGGTAATGGTGATTTGCGCTGCAGGGTCTGTAATACGCGCTTCTGCAAGTGCAATGACTCTGTCGCGCAAGTTTTGAGCGGTAATATTCATGCCAGATTGTAAAACTTATGCAGCTGCATTACTCTCAGACTTGGGCTCACCCAGCCATTTAAACGGCAACATTTGCTTGACCAGAATAATGGTGCAAGGTGCATCCATTGCCACCTTGATGGGCACAGTGGCGACAAAACGCTGGGTTTTGAGTCCGTGGGTGGCAGCTCCCAACACGATTACGCTGACGTTATTGCCACGCGCATAGTCCAACAAGGCACGCGCTACATCGCCGCTTTCAAGCACATGGTAAGAGGTTTGATGACCGGGGTAATCGAGCGGTTGCGCCCACTGGCGCAGCATGGTGAGGTAGCGGCGGTGCACATTGCTTTCGCTTTTTTTGTCGTCCGATGCACTGGTGAGCCCGGATGAAATAACAGTAACGCAAGCCAGCCGCGCACCCGGACGGGTACCCAATGTACGCGCCACTGCCTGACGTATCGAGTACAAGGTGGCATCAGTCACATCCATGTGGGGAACGGCCACCATAACAATCGGCACTTCCTCAATTTGTTGTACCGGCATGGGGCTGGGTTGGTAGTGCATACCCGCTGCCTTAATCCATCGTTTGAAATGGGTGCGAAAACGTGTTCCGGCAATGTTGTTACCGCGCTCGGTAACGGTTATTTGCTCAGGGTGCATCAAATCGAACGCTAAATGCGCTGCAGATGGATAACGCTCTGCCGCCTCGGGTTCCAGGCAACGCATAACCACCTCTTGCAGCCACGGCGGGATGTTGGGGTTGTGCTTGCGCAGCGGCACCGGATCAACCCATAGGCGTTGTCGCAGCCCAGCATCGGTTTGTGGCGTGCCAAAGGGCAAACGACCGGTACAAAGCTGGTACAGCATGACACCCACCGCAAAAATATCACTGCGGGGGTCACCACGCACCCCCACTAGTTGCTCCGGTGCAATCCATGCGGGTGAACCCACCGCTTTACGCAGTTGCTCTGCCAGCAAATCGGGATAACACGCATGGCAAGACAGTCCAAAATCGAGCAAGACCACACTGCCATCGCCTTTAAACAGCACGTTGGCGGGTTTCAGGTCTAAGTGGACAGTATTTTGTTGATGCAGGGCATGCAAGGCATGCGCCATGGCAGCGCCTAGTTTGGCAATTTGCTCCGCGCTGGGCTGGGGGTTGGCCTGCATCCAGTGCTCTAGCGTCTGGCCAGAAACATACTCCATGACCAGATAAGGCACCCGCGACAGATCACCTGCTGCCACAAACCTTGGAACATGGTTGCCGTGCAACGCCTGCATGATCTGACATTCAATTTCAAAACTGATAATATTTTCAGCGCCATCGCCCGTCGTCATGCGCGGAATTTTCATGGCCATGGCAAAACCGGGGTCGCGTTGACCCTCGGCATAATGGACGCGGTAAATATGTGCCATGCCTCCGGAGTGGATGCACTCTTCTATGGTGAATCCGTCCAGCTCAGTGCCTGATTCCAGTAACTTCATACGCCCACCTCCAGTCGGTCGGCAAAAAAGGAAGGCAGGCTCGAGGCCCGAACCGCATCGGCCGCCGCAAAATTATCGTAGGCCACCCGATGAAAGATAATTTGGCTGCGCTGAGCATCAAACAAACAGTACATGGCCTTGGTGTTGCCATCGCGTGGCTGTCCGACGGAACCCACAGTTCCCAACCATAACCGGTGCCGCGGCAACGGTACGGCAATGCCCGGCTGCGGAGTAAATGACATCAGCCCATCTCCCGCTCCACGGTAATACAAAGTTTGCAAGTGCACATGCCCGCCAAATACATAACGTACATGGGGCCATTGTGCCGCCGCGTCCAGACTGGCTGCTGCTGCGCGTTCATTGTTGACGTATCGCCATAAATGGGGATCGTTGACGCTGGCATGTACAAAAAGTATGTTGTCGAGTTGCGCAGTCAGTGGCAATGCGGCCATCCAGTTCCGCTGTTCTCGACTAAGCTGGCTGTGCGTCCAAGCTGCGCTAGTTTCGCCGATGGTTTTAACCTCTTGTGGAGGGCTTACCGCCATAGCGTCATGGTTACCACGAACCACCAGCGCACCTTCTGATTCAAGCGAGCGGATGCGCTCCACCACCGCGCCGGGGTCTGCGCCGTAACCTACCATGTCACCTAAAAAAACAAATCGATGCGCCTTCTGCGCCCGCGCGTGCGCCAAGCAGGCTTCAAGCGCGTGCATGTTGGCGTGGATGTCGGACAGTAGGGCAATTAACATAGCGGGATAATTTGTCTGCTTTTTTGCTTACGATCGAATCAGTCAGGCGTTAGGGTGTTTCGAAAACGCAACGCAACATAACCATTGGCAACTAATTTAAGTACTGCCCCTTGGTAGACGTGTATTTACCGTACATTCAGTATTGATTTGTGCGAAACTCGTACCCAATCAAGATGTTATCTTACATTCATGACGAAAGAGATGCTGCCATGAACTTTACCAAACTGAAGCAAATTTTCACCTGCATATTGGTTTTGTGTTTTTTTTCTAATTCGGCTTGGGCTAGTAAGGGCACCGTAGTAAGAGCTACCGATGTGCGGCAAAAGCCTTTTTTGGATGCTCCAAGTCAAGGGCAACTGTCTGCAGGGTCCGTGGTGGACATTCAGCAGCATAACGGCGCGTGGTTACTGGTTAAATCTGCCACGGTTCAGGGCTGGGTCAAATTGCTCAATGTACGACCCAAAGCCAGTGATGCTCAAGCAAATCCTGCTGCCAGCGGCGCATCCAGCTTGGCCGGCATGTTGACGTCCGGGATCAAGGGCAACTCAGTGACCACCGGCATTAAAGGCTTAACTTCTGACAGCTTAGAAAATAAAGAGCCTAACTATAACGATATTGACCGTATCCACCTCTTTACCATTGACGCTGCTTTGGCAGAGCAAACTGCAAAGGCTGCGCTACTCAAGCGCGTTGACGTTCCCTCTTTTGCATCTGAATCAGATGTAAAGCCCGAGATTGCAGCTGCAGCGGCTAAGTAACATCACAAACTTTGCACCCCCAGCTGATAAAGGAAATTGTGTTATGAAAAGCACGTTATCAAAATCACTACTATACCTAGCCCTGTTAAGTGCTATGCACAGCCATGCGGCGGATGAGCAAACGGCAACGCCCCTATGCACCGCGCAAGGCCCCAGCAGCAAGGAAATTCCCACATTAAATTTATCTGAAGCAGAGGAACCCGAAAGCACTGCCAGCAAAATTACCGGATTTTTATCGTACTTACCCGTGGTAGGTGATATTGTGGACGCTACCACGTCAGTTCAAGCGGCATTTGCAGCGGGCCGCCCCATGAACGCCGAAGAAGAAGCTGGCATTGGCATTGACCTAGCTGCTGAAGTGCTAGGTGCAGCGCCCATGCTGCCAGACACTGCCGTGCAATGCTACATCAACCAGGTGGGGCGCTGGATCGCCAGTCAAACCAGCTTATCCAAAATGGAATGGCATTTTGCTGTCATAGATTCTCCAGTTATCAATGCCTATGCCATTCCGGGAGGCTATGTATTTGTCACCAAAGGCATGTTCGACTTGATTGAAAACGAAGCGCAGCTGGCGGGTGTACTGGGGCATGAAATGGCGCATGTAGTTAAGCGACATCACATCAGGGCTATTGAGCTAGAACGTAAGCGAACTGCCACCACGGGCTTGGGTGGACTAGCATTGAATCAACTTGCAGAATCCGCCGGCATGGTCTCGTATGGCAGCTTACTGAAAGGGGTATCAACCTTGTATTCCAAAGGTTTGGACAAAGGGGACGAATACGATGCCGATGTGGAAGGCATGCTACTGGCTGCACGCGCCGGTTACAACCCATTTGGTCTGCCACTGGTGTTACACAATATGGGCAAAATAGGTAACTCTGGCAACAGTTTGACCGCACTGCTCAGCAGCCACCCACACCTGAATGCACGGCTCGACTCAATTCAAAACACTATTGGCGACAGGTTAGACAAATACAACACTGGCGTGGAACAAACGGACCGGTTTATGAAGGTCAAGCAAAGCAGCACACCGCCTGCTGCCAAGCCGTCAAACACGGCTTCATGAAACGAAGCATCCGGTTTTATTACCTCTGGGCAATAGTAGTGGTACTTGCCCTCGCCGATGCTGGTGGTTTAAATATCGGTTTGTGGGCCGACAACCGCATGGGCGATGTACTGCAACGCCAATACGCGCAACAGCGCTTAGCAAGCACCGACGTTGTGCTCATAGATATTGACCAAGCAAGCTTACAAACGATGAATGGCGAGGCTGGCAATTGGCCTTGGCCAAGATCGGTACACGCAGAAATCATTCGTTATATTCTTGAACAAAATCCTAAAGCCATTGTTTTTGACATTTTGTTCAATGAGGCCGATATTTTCAGACCCGAACACGATGCTGCTTTGCGAGATGCAGTAGCCAATGCAAGTAATGTGTATTTTCCGTACACCATCATGGACTTGGGACAGGGAGATTTGCTGCGCGATCTGCCGCCAGCTTTGGGTTTGAAGCAAATGGATTTAAAGGCAAAAGACACCCGTGCCGCTTTATTGCTGCCGCGCGTGATTCAGCCCGAGAAATGGTTTGGGGGCACCATCAATTTTTTACCGGATGCGGATGGTATTGCCCGCCGCTACACCACCTACACAAGCGTGGGTGGCTGGAGTATTCCATCCATGCCCGCACGATTGGCGCGTGATTTTGACTGGCCACCCCACCACCCTGAAGCGATACGTTTGAACTGGCAAACCCAGCGCGTCCATATTCCTTACCACGCTATCTACCAAGCAGCCAATCAGCAAAATACCAGCCGTGCAGCCGATGAATTCACTGGCAAAATTGTCATTATTGGCACTGCCGCTCCAGGACTGCACGATTTGCGCCCGACCACCATGGGTCAGACATATCCTGGCGTAGAAATCCTCGCAACCGCCATTGACAACTTGCAGCATGGCGCAGCTTTACAGGACTTGCCACGCTGGGGTGGGTCCATCCTGGTGCTGCTGGCTGGCGTTGTGCTGGCTTGGGGTTTTGCATCAGGTCTGCATACACTTAAAATTGCGCTAGGCTTGTGCGGCATAACGTTTGCAATTACGGGATTGATGTGGATGGGTCTACGGTATGGTTATTTTGTACCGCTAGCCGCATCCGCTGGCTGGCTGTGGGTCTATTTTTGGTTGGCTGCCGTGCTGGCTTATGTTGCCGAAAAAAATCAGCGCGAACAAACAGTTGCAATGTTTTCACGTTTTTTGGATGCGCGAGTTGTCAAACAACTGATGGTCAGTGGCGAGATGGATTTACACAAGCCAGCTGAAGCGCGTGAGATCACTGTTCTATTTACCGATATCAGGGGCTTTACCACTTTATCGGAAGCTCATGCGCCGGCATACATGGTGGACCTCTTGAATAAGTATTTCACCCAGCAGGTAAGCATTGTGCTAAAGCATGGTGGTACGCTAGACAAATTTATCGGCGACGCCATCATGGCCTTTTGGGGTGCACCGGTGCGCGACACGGAACACGCGCGCCATGCAGTAGATGCTGCACTTGAAATGCGCGAGGCGCTTGTGCAATTCAAACGAGAGTTACCTGAGCTTGCAACAGACTTCGACGTTGGATTTGGCATTCACACAGGTACAGCCGTAGTAGGGTTTATGGGTTCTGCCAGCCGACTGGACTATACCGCGATAGGTGATACAGTCAATTTGGCTTCGCGCATTGAAGGGTTAACTAAGACAAGTTCCAAAATTCTGGTTTCAGACAGCACCCGCGCTGCGTGCGACGACCATTTTAACTTTACCAACCAAGGCAGCCATGCTGTTAAGGGCCGGCTGCAGCAGGTTTCAGTTTTTGAGCCGCACAGGAAAATCGACAACGCCGTTTAGGCCTTGGGCAACGTCACCCCTACCTGCCCTTGGTACTTGCCACCACGGTCTTTGTAAGACACGTCGCAGACCTCGTCACTCTCAAAAAACAGCACTTGGGCACAGCCTTCACCCGCATAAATTTTGGCTGGCAGCGGCGTAGTGTTGCTAAATTCAAGCGTTACATAGCCCTCCCATTCGGGCTCAAAAGGGGTAACGTTAACAATAATGCCGCAACGGGCGTAAGTGCTTTTGCCCAAGCAAATGGTAAGCACATTGCGCGGTATGCGAAAGTATTCGACCGTACGCGCCAGCGCAAAACTGTTGGGCGGGATGATGCAGACATCCTCATGAAAATCGACAAAGCTTTTTTCGTCAAAGTTTTTCGGGTCTACCACGGTACTATGGATGTTGGTAAACACTTTAAATTCGGGGGCACAGCGGATGTCGTAACCATAACTGCTGGTGCCATAGGAGATGATTTTGTTACCTTCACGCTCGCGGATTTGGCCGGGTTCAAACGGCTCAATCATGCCGTGCTGTTCGGCCATGCGCCGAATCCACTTGTCGCTTTTAATCGTCATGGGCTACTCACTCCTGATAAGCCACTATTGTAAGCTTGCGATATAACGGTACGCTCAATCAGTCGGTCATCGCCCAGCACAATCATTGAAAACAATAATTCATCCAGACTGTTAGCCAGTGCTGTTTTACGCGCGAGCAAAGGGGTAGCTTGAGGGTTAAGCACTACAAAGTCAGCCTCGCAGCCGGGTAGCAAATTACCAATCGCCGGCTGGCCTTCCACTCCATCCAGACCCAATGCACGAGCTGCACCAGCGGTATGCTGCCACCAAAGGTGTTGCGGCGACAACGAAACGCCTTGTTTTGCATGACCTTCCCGCCCCACGTAGTAGGCCGCCAGCATGGTATGGAATGGACTGAACGAGGTACCACCCCCCACATCACTGGCCAAACCATACTGAAAACCCACACGGTCAGCACCCACATAATCAAAAAAGCCACTACCCAAAAACAAATTGCTAGTAGGGCTCACTGCAGCGGCAGCACCGGTGCTGCGCATCAAAGCGCGATCCGCATCATCAAAATGAATACAGTGTGCATAGATGGAGCGCTTGCGCATCAAGCCAAAATCGTCATATACCGAAAGATAACTTCGCGATGCCGGAAAAAGCTGGCGCGCCCAAGCAATTTCGTCTTTATTTTCTGCCACGTGCGACTGTATCCACACATCAGGGTACTTTGCTGCCAGCTCACCGGCACCGCGCAATTGGGCTTCGGTGCTGGTAGGTGCAAAACGGGGCGTAATGGCGTAGCCTAAACGGTCTTTGCCGTGCCATTTTTGTATTAAAGCTTCGGTCTCAATTAGGCTTTGCTCGGTATCATGGGTCAAGCCTGAAGGCGCGTGCCGATCCATGAGCACCATGCCGCTGATAAAACGCAGCTGTCGCTTCTGCGCCTCGGCCATCAAGGCGTCTACCGACTGTGGGTGCATGGTCGCAAAAGCCAAAGCGGTGGTCACGCCATTGCGCAACAACTCATCTAAAAAAAATGTAGCCGCTTGTGCGCTGTAATCAGCGGAGTGAAAGCGCATTTCTTCCGGAAAGGTATAGTTTTCCAGCCAAGGCAGCAAGCCTTCGGCGGGTGAGCCAATGACATTGGTTTGCGGAAAATGCACGTGCAAATCAACAAACCCCGGCGCAATGATGCGCCCCGGTAAATGCTCTACAGCCACATGGGCATATTGACCCGACAATGCTTGCCAAGCGCCAATCGCATGCACCCGCTGGCACCCTGCAGCATCTGCAGCCACCACCAGCAAGCCGTCCTGTTCAAACAAAGCTTGAATGGGTTCGCCATTGCATGGGGCAAACCACAACAAGCTGGCGCGGTAGGCTTTCATGCTTAGGGCGGGTAACCGATCAGGCCGTTTTGGCTAAATCAATATTGCGCAAACGGATGTGCAGTTCACGCAATTGTTTTTCGTCCACAGGGCTGGGCGCTTGTGTCAGCAAACATTGTGCGCGCTGGGTTTTGGGGAAAGCAATCACATCACGAATGGAGTCGGCACCCGTCATCAGGGTAATGATGCGGTCAAGGCCAAACGCCAAACCGCCGTGCGGGGGCGCACCGTACTGGAGGGCATCCAGCAAAAAGCCAAACTTGAGTTGGGCTTCTTCGGGGCTGATTTTGAGCGCATCAAATACTTTTTGCTGCACATCGGCACGGTGGATACGCACGGAGCCTCCGCCCATTTCCCAGCCGTTGAGAACCATGTCGTAGCCCTGAGAAATACATTTTTCGGGTGCGGTTACCATCCAGTCTTCGTGGCCTTCTTTGGGTGCAGTAAAGGGGTGGTGGGTAGCGGTGTAACGTTGGGCTTCGTCGTCGTACTCGAACATCGGGAAATCAACCACCCACATCGGGCGCCAGCCTGCTGTAAACAGACCGTTTTTCTTGCCAAACTCGCTGTGACCAATTTTGATACGCAAGGCGCCAATGGCATCGTTCACAATTTTTGCACGGTCGGCACCGAAGCAAATCAGGTCACCATCTTGTGCGCCGGTACGCGACAGTAATTCGTTGAGTGCTTTGTCGTGGATGTTTTTAACAATCGGACTTTGCAGACCATCACGCCCTTTAGCAAGGCTGTTGACCTTGATATAAGCGAGTCCTTTGGCACCATAAATTTTGACAAACTCTGTATAAGCGTCAATATCGCCACGGCTTAAGCCACCCTCTTCACGCGCGCCACCAGGTACGCGTAAAGCTACCACACGACCACCTTTCATGGTGGCTGCGCTTGAAAACACTTTAAAGTCGACATCGGTCATGACGTCGGTGACTTCGGTAAACTGCAAGTTCACACGCAAATCAGGCTTGTCGGAGCCATACAGGTGCATCGCTTCCTGGTAGGTCATGACCGGGAACTCGCCCAGATCGACACCGATCGTGTTTTTGAACACTGAGGTTATCATGCCCTGGAACATGTCGCGGATTTCCTGCTCAGCCATGAAGGAAGTTTCAATATCAATCTGGGTAAATTCTGGCTGACGGTCAGCACGCAAGTCTTCGTCACGGAAGCATTTGGTAATCTGGTAGTAACGGTCGTAGCCCGCCACCATTAGCAACTGTTTGAATAGTTGTGGGCTTTGCGGTAAGGCAAAAAATTGGCCATCGTGCACACGGCTGGGCACCAGATAGTCGCGTGCACCTTCAGGTGTAGACTTGGTGAGCATGGGTGTTTCGATATCGATAAAGCCATTGGCATCCAGAAACTTACGCACTTCCATCGATACGCGGTAGCGCAGCATCAGATTGTTTTGCATGTAAGGGCGACGCAAATCGAGCACACGGTGGGTAAGGCGCGTAGTTTCCGACAGGTTGTCCTCGTCAATTTGAAATGGAGGTGTGACCGAGGGGTTAAGAACCTTTAGTTCATGGCACAGAATTTCAATTTTGCCACTTTTAAGATTGTCATTGGTTGTACCCTCGGGGCGCGCACGAACCAAGCCCTTGATTTGAATACAAAACTCGTTACGCAAGTCTTCAGCAGACTTAAACATATCGGGTCGGTCAGGGTCACAAACCACCTGCACAGAGCCTTCGCGATCGCGCAAATCTACAAAAATGACGCCACCATGGTCACGGCGACGATTTACCCAGCCGCACAAGGAAACTGTTTGACCGGTCAAGGCTTCGGTCACTTGACCGCAATAGTGGGAACGCATGGACATAGTTTTCTTTCAATGAGAAGGGAGCTTGACGGGCAAATCACCAGGAACAACCGAGCCCATGGAGATTACGTAGGTGAGCGCCTGGTCTACACTCATATCCAGTTCGACCACGTCTGCTTTGGGCAACATCAGGAAAAAACCACTGGTAGGGTTCGGTGTAGTGGGCACATAAACGCTCACAAAATCAGAGCCTAAGTGCGACTGCACTTCGCCGCCGGGTGTACCTGTTTGAAATGCAATTGTCCAGCAACCTTGGCGCGGATACTGCACCAGCAAAGCAGTACGAAAAGCGTTGCCGTTGCTGGAGAATAGCGTGTCAGATACTTTTTTAACGCTGTTGTAAATCGACTTGACGATAGGTATATGGGTAAAAAAACGGTCCCATTGTTCCACCCACCAGCGCCCAGCTACATTGGACACCAATGCGCCCGTAAGCAGCATAAAACCAACCACAAGTACCACCCCCAGCCCAGGAATATGGCGCAAACGCTCAATGGTGGGCAACAAATTTTCTGGTGCAATGGTAGCGACTGCGGTTAAAAAAGTACCTAGCAAACCATCCAGCAAACCTACCAACCAAAGCAGCACCCACAACGTGATTGCCAATGGCAACCAGACCATTAAACCAGTAAGAAGGTATTTTTTGTAAGGCATAGATCAAAGCTCTTAATCAGTAGAAGGCGTTGAGGTTGACGATGGGGCTGCGGGCGCGGGTGCAGCTGCATTGGATGATTCGGGTGCTACTGAAGTTTGACCCGATGCTCCCGTGTTGCCATTGCCTTTAAAGTCAGTTACGTACCACCCTGAGCCTTTTAGCTGGAAACCGGCAGCAGTTAGCTGTTTTTTGAAATGGGCCTGTCCGCAAGAAGGACAAACTTCGAGCGGGGCATCGGAAATTTTTTGTAGCACATCCTTGGCAAACCCGCAGGACGTGCATTTGTAAGCATAAATGGGCATGGAGTAATTGCTCAGACTGTAAACAGCAAAGCCCTTGATTATATGTCGCTAAAACAATTGAATGCGTACCAGTAGTTGCATTAGCAACATACCCAACACAAAACCACCAAATGCATACATTAATGCCTGCAGCAATTGATTGGTACGCTTTTGTTCTATCAAAAGCTCTTTGATAAGTGCATCGGAATTGTTTTTATCATGCTGTAAATACTGTTGCAACAAACCGGGTAACTGTGGCAACAGTTTTGCGTAACGTGGCGCCTGATCTTTAAGCTGCTGCATTAATTTTTGTGGCCCCACCTGTTGCAACATCCACTGTTCTAAAAACGGCTTAGCGGTTGACCACAAATCCAGATCGGGGTCGAGTTCGCGCCCCAGTCCTTCAATATTAAGCAAAGTTTTTTGCAACAATACCAATTGCGGCTGGATTTCAACCTGAAAACGGCGCGAGGTCTGGAACAGGCGCATGAGTACCAAACCCAAAGAAATTTCTTTTAATGGCCGGTCAAAATACGGCTCACACACTGCGCGCACTGCGGCTTCGAGCTCATCAACCCTTGTCACAGAGGGCACCCAGCCGGACTCAATATGCAACTCGGCTACCCGTTTGTAGTCACGCCTGAAGAATGCCACAAAATTTTGTGCCAGATACTCTTTATCAACCTCAGTCAACGTTCCGACGATACCAAAATCGAGAGAAATGTAACGCCCAAAGGTTTCGGGTGCCAAACTGACCTGGATGTTGCCAGGGTGCATGTCGGCATGAAAAAAGCCATCTCGAAACACCTGGGTAAAAAACAGGGTGACACCATCCCGCGCCAGCTTAGGGATATCAACCCCTGCCGCACGCAGTCGCTCCACCTGGCTGATGGGCACGCCGTGCATGCGCTCCATCACCAGCACCTCGGTGGTGGAGTAGTCCCACAACATTTCAGGTATCAAGACCAGCTGCAGTCCTTCCATGTTGCGCCGCAACTGCGCGGCACTGGAGGCCTCACGCACTAAGTCGAGCTCGTCATGCAAGTATTTGTCAAATTCGGCCACCACTTCGCGCGGACGCAGCCGTTTGCCATCGCCTGACAAACCTTCCAGCCAACCAGCCATTGTGCGCATGAGGCTCAAGTCTTTATTGATTACCTCCAACATACCCGGACGCAGCACCTTGACGGCCACCTCGCGCTCGCGCCCTTGACGATCACGGATCACTGCAAAATGCACTTGGGATATAGAGGCACTTGCGATAGGTATACGGTCAAAGGATACAAAAACCTCATTTAAGGGTTTGCGCAGAGCACGCTCTATGGTGGCTACGGCAATCGCTGAATCAAACGGTGGAACACGGTCTTGCAGTTTGGCGAGTTCGTCGGCAATATCCAGTGGCAACAGGTCGCGGCGGGTTGAGATCACTTGCCCGAACTTAACAAAAATCGGCCCTAAATCTTCTAGCGCCTGGCGCATGCGCTGGCCGCGCGGCGTATCCCACGAGCGTCCGATAGAGACCAAGCGGGCAATAAAATGCAACCAGGGTTTTTGAAAGCTGGTGAGAAACAATTCGTCCAGACCATAACGCAACACCACCCAAACGATGAAGGCGCCTCGATAAAGGCGCATCATGGAGCAGGACCACGCTGGGCTTGTGTCTGCAAACGGGCAACAAACTGTTCTAGGCCTTGGGCGAAGGAGCGCACGCCCTGCACTAGGGTATGCGCTGGCACATCACCCAGAATGCGCGATAGGTCTTCTTCTAGGTCCCAACGCACATGATCTGCCAACCAGTTGATGTCAGCTGCCAATTGCACGTCGCCCTCAATATGCACTGCCGGTTTTTGCCCTTGCAACAAAGTGGCAGCAATGTCAAATGGCGATTCTTGGGTTATACGCAAGGTGAGATCTGCATTTGCATCGGGCGTGGCAAGGTCGAGCAAACCTGCTGGAGTAATGACTATTTTGAAGGTATAGATGCGCCACTGCGCCAACACCACTCTGCCCTTTTGCCGGGCAAGTCGCTCCATGGCCTTAGGCTCTTGCTGCAACACATGGTTGAGCAGCAGCACAATACGACGATGGGACTCATCAACCACCCAATCGGGTGGCGTGAGTGGAAGGTTCATTTTCTGGACAAAATCTACCAGCAATGAAAAAGGGGACGGTGAAGTGGCCATAGTCCCCTATTATTCCCTGAAAATGAATGCCAACAAAAATTATTGCAGCGCTTGTACGCCAGCAACCAACCAACCACCGCCGGACTTGGACTTGGTCATGTTCCAAACTTCGCGGAATGGCGCAGGGCTGGCGGCCGGCTCTTCGCGGATCATGCCGGTAAATTCGATACTGGCCATGTAATCCGTTGCAAGTTCCTCAATTCCCAGCAATGTTGCCTCTAACATAACCACATCGGTTTTATTTTGGGCTGCACCCGACTGCTGCTCACGCTCTGCCAGTTGTGCTTTGATTTCCTGAAGCATATCGTCAGTCATCATGGCACGAAGTGCCGGAATATCAGACTTATCCCAAGCTGCTTGCAGACTAATGAAGTTAGTTTTGGCAGAACGCACAAATCCATCTACATCAAAACCGGCGGGAATGCCCCAACTTTGTGAACCCATTAGACCCGAACCAATTTGTGAACCGCCAGCGATTCCGGCACTGGAATCAAAAGCGGCCGTGTTGCGTTCCCAAGGGCGTGCTGATGCATCGTTGCCAACGGTGTCCGGGCGATAAGCCGGCGCCGATTGGGGCGCACCTGCACCCTGAAATGCAAAAGGTGAGTTGCTTGTGCTGTTAGTTGCAGCTTTGCGGCTGCGAATAAACCACGCCACCGCCATGGCCACCAGCAGACCCAGCAACAGATACAAAATGACTTGACCCATACCTTCACCGAGACCCAGTGAACTGGCCAACCAAGCTAAGCCCAAGCCAGCAGCAAGACCACCAAGCATGGCACCCCAAGGGCGCTTAGGTGCGGCAGCAGGAGCACCAGGAGCTTGTTTGGGTGCTGCGTTGGACATACCTTGCCCCGGAGCAGCAGGTGCTGCATCACGCTGCGTGACGTTGTTAGACTGTTTACCAAACGATTTTCCACCACCCATACGTTTTGCAGCCTCGGCATTGAAGCCAGAAAAAGCAAGTACTAAGACCAAAAAGAAAGACCAAATTCGCATATCAACTCCAAACAAGGGAAAAACCAGATATGACCTGTAACGTCATTTACATGATCAACACTTAATTGAAACATGCAATGCCACTACCCCGCCAGAAAGATTGTGATAATCCACATGGCCAAAACCCCCTTTGTGCAGCATGGCTTTTAGGGTGGACTGATCAGGATGCATGCGAATCGACTCGGCCAGATAGCGGTAGCTCGAATCATCGCCCGCGACCAGCTTGCCTAAACGGGGCAAAATGTTGAAAGAATACCAGTCATAGGCTTTTTGCAACGGCTGTGCCACTTTAGAAAACTCCAACACCAACAATTTACCTTTGGGTTTGAGCACGCGGTGCATTTCGGCAATGGCTTTTTCTTTGTGGGTCATGTTGCGTAAACCAAACGCCACGCTCACCACGTTAAAGTAATTGTCTGGAAACGGGAGCTTTTCGGCATCGCACACCATGGTGGGCAATACCACGCCGGCATCGAGCAAGCGGTTGCGTCCGGTACTGAGCATAGCTTCGTTGATGTCAGTATGCACCACCTGTCCGGTTTTACCCACGTGTTTGGAAAAAGCCAAAGCCAAGTCGCCGGTGCCGCCAGCAATGTCAAGCACCCGGTCACCTTCGTGCAGGTTGGCAACCATCACGGTATAAGCCTTCCAAGCACGGTGCAGCCCCATCGACATCAGGTCGTTCATGACATCGTACTTGGGCGCAACAGAATCAAAAACACCGCGCACGTGGCGGGCTTTGTCGGCTTCATCAACCGACTGAAATCCAAAATGGGTGGTAGTCATGGTTGTATTCTATTTCAGTGGTTGGCGCAGCCTTCTCCAGCCTTGGTGGGCATTGGGTCGTCACGCTGGGCACCCGCCACATTAAGGCGTTCTTCATAGTCACGCCAAAGTTGATCTTGGTTTGCCCCCAACTGGTACAGCAAATCCCAAGAGTAAATGCCAGTATCGTGTCCGTCTGAAAAACGTGGTTGCACGGCATAGTTACCTACCGGATCTAATGCTATCAAATCCACATCACGCTTGCCGGTTTGCAAGATTTCCTGCCCCGCACCATGGCCGCGCACCTCGGCAGAAGGAGAGTAAATACGCATCAGTTCAAACGGTATTTTGAAACTAGCACCATCCGAAAACGCCACTTCCAGCACACGCGACTGGGCATGCACGGTAATGGCTTCAGGGGTAGGTGCACCCAGAGTCAAGCCTGCCATAGCGTACTTTCCTGTTAAACCAACACGCGCTCAATACCGCCATTATTGGCGGTTTGCACGTACTGTGGCAGCCAGTCTTTACCCAAAATCTGGTTGGCCATTTCTACCACAATGTAGTCGGCTTCTAACAGTCCACTGTTGAGGTCACCTTGGTAACGGCTTAAACCTTGCAAGCAGCTGGGGCAGCTGGTCAAAATTTTGACATTGGCCTTGGGCGCAGCATCGCCAGCGGTTGTTGCCGTAAGAGCACGCAGGTCAGCCTCGCCTTTGCGCAGTTCTTCTTCCTTACGAAAACGTATTTGCGTAGAAATATCGGGACGCGTGACGCCAAGCGTGCCGGATTCGCCGCAGCAACGCTCGTTTTTGAGTACCGCATCGCCCACCAGCGCTTTAACGGTTTTCATGGGGTCTTGCAGCTTCATGGGGCTGTG
>CALPVM020000005.1 GCA_943327015.2 Akkermansia muciniphila | reverse complement strand
CGACAAAGGCGACTTGGGCGAAGGCGCTATCATGAAACTGGCTGACGCACTGGACAGCTACATACCTCTGCCAGAGCGCGCAGTAGATGGCACATTCCTGATGCCAGTAGAAGACGTATTCTCCATCTCCGGTCGCGGTACCGTGGTAACCGGTCGTGTAGAACGCGGCATTGTTAAAGTTGGCGAAGAAATTGAAATCGTTGGTATCACCGACACACAAAAAACCACCTGCACAGGCGTGGAAATGTTCCGCAAACTGCTCGACCAAGGTCAAGCAGGCGACAACGTAGGTATCTTGTTGCGCGGAACCAAGCGCGAAGATGTACAGCGCGGACAAGTTTTGTGCAAGCCCGGCTCTATCAAGCCACACACCCACTTTACCGGTGAGATCTACGTTTTGAGCAAAGACGAAGGCGGCCGTCACACACCATTCTTTAACAACTACCGTCCCCAGTTTTACTTCCGTACCACGGACGTAACCGGTGCCATCGAACTGCCAGAAGGCAAAGAAATGGTGATGCCTGGCGACAACGTATCCATCACCGTTAAGCTGATCAACCCGATCGCGATGGAAGAAGGTTTACGCTTCGCTATCCGTGAAGGTGGTCGTACCGTTGGTGCGGGTGTGGTTGCGAAAATCATTGCTTAATACCAGGACATACCATGGCAACTAAGCAAAAAATTCGTATCCGCCTCAAGGCGTTTGACTACAAACTGATCGATCAGTCAGCTGCAGAAATCGTAGACACTGCAAAGCGCACCGGTGCAATGGTTAAGGGTCCAGTGCCTTTGCCAACACGCAAGAAGCGTGTTGATATTCTGCGTTCCCCGCACGTTAACAAAACCAGCCGAGACCAGTTTGAAATTCGTACCCACCAACGTCTGATGGATATCGTAGATCCTACAGATAAAACAGTGGACGCACTAATGAAACTAGACTTGCCCGCAGGTGTGGATGTAGAAATCAAGTTGCAATAATTCAACTTAAAAGTTTTTTGGCTTGCAATTAAAAATAAAGCAAGCTAAAATCAAAGGCTTCGCCCAAAGAAATTTGGGCGAAGTTTTATTAACAGTCTTTTGCAATACACGCCAATACCAATTGAAGTAGCGGCGGCAAAAGTAACGGAGAAAACAATGAGTCTTAGCAATCACTTAGGGTTGCTGGGTCGCAAGGTGGGCATGATGCGCATATTTACGGACGAAGGGGATGCAGTTCCCGTCACCGTAGTGGATGTATCAAACAACCGAGTGACACAGGTTAAAACCCAAGAGAACGACGGCTACGTTGCCTTGCAGGTAACGTTTGGCGAGCGTAAAGCATCACGTGTCAATAAGCCCACGGCAGGTCACTTGGCTAAAGCGGGTGTACAGGCGGGTGAAATAATCCAAGAATTCAGAGTAACTGCAGACGCAGCAGCAAAATACGCTGCTGGAGCTTCAGTTCCTGTAACTGACGTATTTACCGTTGGTCAAAAAGTGGATGTACAAGGTGCTTCCATTGGTAAGGGTTATGCGGGCACCATCAAGCGTCACAACATGAGCTCACAACGTGCATCACACGGTAACAGCCGTTCGCACAATGTGCCTGGTTCGATTGGTATGGCGCAAGATCCAGGTCGCGTATTTCCTGGTAAGCGCATGACAGGTCACATGGGTGACGAAACAGTTACAACCCAAAACCTCGACGTTATTCGCATCGATGAAGCACGTCAATTGCTGCTCATCAAAGGTGCAGTCCCAGGTTCTGCGGGTGGTTTTGTAACCGTGCGTCCCGCTGTAAAAGTAACTTCTAAAGGAGCAAACTGATGCAGATCGAACTCCTGAATGACCAAGGACAGGCAACAGCACAATACGAAGTTCCAGAAACCGTATTTGGCCGTGCCTATAACGAAGACCTCGTCCACCAAGTTGTTGTTGCTTTTCAAGCCAATGCACGTCAGGGTACCCGTGCACAAAAAGACCGTGAACAGGTTAAGCACTCTACCAAAAAACCTTTTAAACAAAAAGGAACTGGTCGCGCGCGTGCTGGTATGACATCATCCCCATTGTGGCGTGGTGGTGGTCGTATATTTCCTAACATGCCTGATGAAAACTTCAGTCAAAAACTGAACAAAAAAATGTACCGTGCCGGTATGGCAGCCATTTTTTCGCAGTTGGCGCGTGAAGGACGTTTGGCAGTGGTTGAATCACTCAAGGTAGATTCACCTAAAACCAAAACACTCGCAGCTAAATTCAAAGCTATGAACTTGGCCTCGGTGCTCGTCATTGCAGACGAAGTCGATGAAAATCTGTACCTCGCTTCCCGCAATCTGGTCAATGTGCTGGTAGTAGAACCCCGTTACGCTGATCCAGTTTCATTGGTTCATTACCGCAAGGTATTGGTAACCAAGGCTGCCATGGACAAACTCAAGGAGATGTTCGAATGAGCCAAACAATGAAACCCGCAAAATTCGACGAAGGTCGTTTAATGCAAGTTCTAGTGGCGCCAATTGTGTCTGAAAAAGCCACAATGGTTGCCGAGAAAAGCAATGCAGTCACATTCAAAGTTCTGCAAGATGCAACCAAATTTGAAATCAAAGCCGCTGTGGAAATGATGTTCAAGGTTGATGTCAAGGGTGTTTCCGTTGTGAATACCAAGGGTAAAACCAAGCGTTTTGGAAAGTCCGTTGGTCGTCGTGACAACGTACGTAAAGCATACGTAACGCTTCAGCCTGGCCAAGAGCTCAACATTGGTGGGGAGGCCGCTTAATCATGGCAGTTATTAAAATGAAACCTACTTCCCCAGGCCGTCGTGGCGTGGTGAAGATTTCACGTGATCATCTCTACAAAGGTGCACCTCACGCTGCATTGCTGGAGCCACAATTCCAGCACGCTGGTCGTAACAACAATGGTCATATCACCACACGCCACAAGGGTGGTGGTCATAAGCACCATTACCGTGTTGTAGATTTCCGTCGTGTTAAAGATGGTATTCCAGCCAAAGTAGAGCGTATTGAGTACGATCCTAACCGTTCGGCACATATCGCACTGGTTTGCTACGCTGATGGTGAGCGTCACTACATCATTGCTCCCCGTGGTTTGGAAGTTGGATCCACAATCATGAGTGGCCCTGAGGCTCCAATTCGCGTTGGTAACACATTGCCTATTCGCAATATTCCTGTGGGCTCTATCATCCATTGCATTGAGTTGCAAATTGGAAAAGGCGCTCAAATCATTCGCTCAGCGGGTACTTCTGCAACCTTGCTCGCACGTGAAGGTACCTATGCTCAGGTACGTATCCGTTCCGGCGAAGTACGCAAAATTCACATTGACTGCCGCGCCACCATTGGTCAAGTTGCCAATGAAGAGCACAGCTTGCGTCAATTGGGTAAAGCCGGTGTTAAGCGCTGGATGGGTATTCGTCCTACCGTTCGCGGCGTGGTAATGAACCCAATCGATCACCCCCACGGTGGTGGTGAAGGTAAAACTGGTGAAGGTCGTCATGCCGTCGATCCTTGGGGTAATCTGACCAAGGGATACCGTACCCGTAACAACAAGCGCACGCAGGTCATGATCGTGTCGCGTCGCAAGAAGTAAAGGGTAAGAACAATGACTCGTTCGCTTAAAAAAGGTCCCTTTGTGGATCATCACTTGGTTGCAAAAACTGAAAAAGCAGTAGCTACCAAGGACAAAAAACCCATTAAAACATGGTCGCGCCGTTCAATGATTCTGCCTGAATTCATTGGGTTGACAATTGCTGTGCACAACGGCAAGCAACACGTGCCTGTTTATATTACTGACCAAATGGTAGGCCATAAGTTGGGTGAGTTTGCGCTCACACGAACTTTCAAGGGTCACCCTGCGGACAAAAAAGTCCAAAAGAAATAAGGAGGTGAACATGGAAACTCGTGCAACCCTTCGTGGCGTTCGTTTATCTGTAGATAAAGGCCGTCTAGTCGCAGATTTAATCCGCGGCAAAAAAGTGGATCAAGCGCTCAACATTTTGCAATTTACGCAAAAGAAGGCCGCCGTGATCATTAAGAAAGTACTGGAGTCAGCTATCGCTAATGCAGAGCATAACGATGGTGCAGATATCGACGAACTCAAGGTGAAAACCATTTACGTTGAACAAGGTGCTTCTTTACGTCGCTTTACCGCCCGCGCTAAAGGTCGCGGAAATCAAATCAGAAAACCTACGTGCCACGTGTACGTAACGGTTGGAAACTGAAAGAGGCCAGGAACTTATGGGACAAAAAATCCACCCCACTGGCTTTCGCTTAAGCGTAAGCCGTAACTGGTCTTCCCGCTGGTATGCAAGCAACAACGATTTCTCAGGCATGTTGGCCGAAGACATCAAAGTGCGTGAATACCTGAAGGCCAAACTGAAAAATGCATCCGTTTCACGTATTTTGATAGAGCGCCCTGCTAAAAACGCGCGTATTACCATTTTCTCTTCACGCCCTGGTGTCGTGATAGGAAAAAAAGGTGAAGATATTGAAAACTTGAAGCGTGATTTGGGCAAACAGCTCAATGTGCCAGTTGCTGTCAACATCGAAGAAGTGCGTAAGCCAGAAATCGATGCTAAATTAATTGCAGACAGCATTACGCAGCAGCTCGAAAAGCGTATTATGTTCCGCCGTGCTATGAAGCGTGCCATGCAAAACGCAATGCGTTTGGGCGCTTTAGGCATCAAGATCATGTCCGCTGGTCGTTTGAATGGTATCGAAATTGCACGTACAGAATGGTACCGTGAAGGTCGTGTACCACTTCACACACTTCGTGCAGATATTGACTACGGAACATCTGAAGCCAAAACCACCTACGGTGTGATTGGTGTTAAGGTATGGGTCTACAAGGGTGATAACTTAGGACGTAATGACCAGCCAGCAGCGGTTGAGCAACGCCCTGAGGAAGAGCGTCGTCCACGTGGTCCGCGCCGCGAAGACCGTCCTGGAACACGTCCATCCTCTGACCGTCCAGCTGGTCGTGGTGCTCGTCGTCCAGCCGGTGGAAATGTTGCTCCATCTGATGGAAGCGATAAACCCGCGGAAGCAGTAGGCGCTAATGCCAATAACCCCGCCGTTAAGCGCGTTCGCAAAGTCGCCGCGCCAGCAGCTACAGCTGACGGCAAAGGAGAATAATTATGTTGCAACCCGCTCGTCGCAAATACCGCAAAGAGCAAAAAGGCCGTAACACCGGCATAGCAACCCGGGGTAGCTCGGTTGCTTTTGGTGATTTTGGTCTTAAGTGTACAGATCGTGGTCGTTTAACTGCACGCCAAATTGAGTCTGCCCGACGTGCTATTTCACGCCACGTAAAACGCGGTGGTCGTATATGGATTCGCGTTTTCCCGGATAAACCAATTTCCCAAAAGCCTGCTGAAGTGCGTATGGGTAACGGTAAAGGTAACCCCGAATACTATGTGGCTGAAATTCAGCCCGGAAAAATAGTGTTCGAAATTGTAGGCGTACCTGAAGAACTCGCGCGTGAAGCCTTTCGTTTGGCCGCTGCCAAGTTGCCATTGCGTACCACATTTGTCAGCCGAATGATCGGTCAGTAATCAGGAGAATGTAACCATGAACACTACCGAACTTCGTCAAAAAGACATTGCTGGATTAAAAACCGAAGTCAAAGAGTTGCAAAAGGCACACTTTGGCTTACGTATGCAAAAAGCAACCCAACAACTTAACAACACAGCGACACTGCGCTTAGCGCGCCGTGCTATTGCTCGCGCCAAGACTATTCTTGTCGAGAAGCAAAATGCTGCAACATCCGCCAAATAAGGAGTAAACAATGACGGAAGCTAAAAAATCCCTCAAGCGCACTCTGATTGGCAAAGTTGTCAGTGACAAACGCTCCAAAACAGTGACAGTGTTGATTGAGCGTCGCGTTAAGCATGAGCTGTATGGAAAAATTGTTGGTAAATCCAGTAAGTACCATGCTCACGATGAAAAAAGTGAGTACAAGTTGGGTGATACGATCGAAATTACTGAAAGTAGACCCATCTCTAAAACTAAAAACTGGGTTGCTACCCGCCTAGTTGAAAAAGCCTCAGCTGTTTAAGTTAATTCTTAATGGTTTGAAATAAATAAGCGACCCACAGAACCGGGTCGCTTTTTTTATGGTTTATCAATTAGCTCTCATTAAGAAGCCTTGTGAGCAGCTTGTCCAATTCACCGAAGTCGGGTGTACCCACATAGCGTTTAACAATAATTCCAGATTTATTGACAATGTATGTAGTTGGGGTTAGTTGCACATCTCCCCATTCCTTTGCAATATTACCGGTGTTATCAATGGCAACATCAAAAGGAAGTTTTCGAGACTGTGCATAATTGATAACATAACTAGGTGGATCGTACTTCATGGCCACTGCTATGGTGTGAAAACCATTGGGGTTGTGCTTTTGAAAGGTGTTGGTTAAAGCAGGCATCTCTGCAACACAAGTCGTACAACTGGTTGCCCAAAAATTAATCAAAATGACTTTGCCTCTTAGGTCTTGTATCGTTTTCGATGTGCCGTCCAGCATGACAAAGTTTGAATTGGGAGCTGTGTTTGTTTCTGTCCGTGACCAAAACAGCAAACACGCAAAACCGGTAATAATCAAACCTGCCAACACCTTAAATTTCATGTGAGTCCTTAAAAGTAACGCGTGGTGTAAACCAAGCCTATAGGTATGTTCAAAACAACCATCATATCGTTATTTGTTTTCCTCGGCACTGTGGGGTGTAGCCCTGCACTCAATTGGCGTCAAGTTAACATTGGAGCTACCAATGTGCTATTGCCATGCAAACCCGATCATGCAAAAAGAAGTCTTGTTTTAAGTGACATTCCAGTGGAGATGTCAATGGTTGGTTGTGAGGCTGACGAGGCACTATTTGCAATTAGCCATGTGCAGGCAGATAGCCCGTTACAAGCGAACAAAATTATGGAATATTGGAAACAGATTACATTGTCCAAATTGAAAAGTAAGGAGCAAGTTTCCTTACAACGTCCCAACGCATCACAAAACAATCGAATTAAAAAAGATGATCAATCGTACTATTTTTTGAAAGGGGTTTTAACCAGTGGTGATACTACTCAAGCCAAACTACAGTGGATTGTAGATGGCAGTCATGTATACCACAAAGCTGTGTTCGCCAAAAATATGAAACCAGAATACACTGATCCACTGTTTGAAAACCATTAATCACTTGGATTGCACTGATAATACAATAGGAAGGTAGACTCGCATACAAGATGACAACACATATTTTAATCATTGCTCATGCACCTCTTGCCAGTGCGTTAAAAGCATGCGTTGTGCATGTTTTTCCTGACGCGGCAAACGCAGTGCTGGCGATGGATGTGGAGTCAGATCAGCCGTTACAAGCATTATTGGATACGGCTAGCAATCACATCGATAAGTTTAACTCGGATCAAGTATTGGTGCTTACCGATGTTTTTGGTGCTACCCCATGCAATGTGGCCCGTAAAATAGTGGACGGTACACGATCCAAACTCGTAACGGGCGTTAATGTACCTATGCTTCTGCGCACAGTCAACTACATGCATGAGCCCTTGGATATGCTGGTTGAAAGAGCAATTGTCGGTGGCACGCAGTGCATTATGCAAGTAGCAATTTCAGCGCCGCAAAATCAAATTCAAGTCCGATTAAATCATGATCAAAAACAATACGACCATCATCAATAAGCTCGGTTTACATGCTCGGGCATCAGCCAAGCTGACCAAGTTAGCAGGAAGTTTCCCGTGTGAAGTTTGGATTGGTAAAGGCGAACGGCGTGTCAATGCTAAAAGTATCATGGGTGTCATGATGTTGGCCGCGGGCATTGACTCAGTTGTTACACTTGAAACGCAAGGTGATCGTGAGCAGGAAGCTATGGACTCTTTGATGGCACTCATTGCCGATCGATTTGGAGAGGGCGAGTAAAAATGACAGGGTATTGTTCATGACGTTCGCAATCCATGGCTTAGCGGTTGCGCGTGGCATTGCTATTGGCAGGGCTGTGCTAGTGGCATCTAGCAGGGTTGATGTTGCACATTATTTTGTACAGCCCCAAGAGGTCGAGCGAGAGGTTGAGCGCATTCGCGTGGGTAGAGATACTGTAGTAGAAGAAATTGTCCGATTGCAGGAAACAATCAGTCACATGGGACCCAAAGAAGCTCCCCATGAGTTGAGCGCATTGCTGGATGTGCATTTAATGTTGTTGCAGGATGGAGAGCTCATAGGAGGTGTAAAGCGCTGGATTACAGAACGTCTTTACAATGCTGAATGGGCGCTCACCACACAGCTGGAAGTGATTGCTAGGCAATTTGATGAAATGGAAGACGCTTATTTGCGTGAGCGAAAAGCCGATTTAGAGCAAATATGTGAGCGCGTATTACGCGCAATGAAGGCCACTGTATCGATAGCTGCCAACACCCAGCGAGGACCAAGAAAGCCTTCACAGCAAGATTTGCTACTTGATGATACGGTTGACGTACCGTTAGTACTCATTGCCCATGACTTATCGCCAGCAGATATGCTGCAATTCAAGCAAAGTGTTTTTGCAGGATTCATTACCGATGTAGGTGGCAAAACATCGCATACCGCCATTGTTGCGCGCAGTATGGATATTCCTGCTGTAGTAGGTGCACGGACTTGCAGCCAACTCGTACGACAGGACGATTGGGTAATTATTGATGGTGACGCTGGTGTAGTCATCATTGACCCGTCGCCAATTATTCTGGCTGAATACGGTTTTAAGCAACGGCAAGGTGAATTAGAGCGTGGACGTTTGTCCCGCTTGCTTCATACACCTTCTATCACCATGGACGGTGAAAAGGTGGAGTTACTTGCCAATATCGAAATGCCAGAAGATGCTCAGGTTGCCTACAAATCAGGCGCTATGGGCGTGGGACTTTTTCGTAGTGAGTTCTTGTTCATGGGGCGCCAAGGTATTCTACCCGGCGAAGAAGAGCAGTACCAAGCCTATAAACGCGCAGTTGAAGGCATGCAGGGTTTGCCTGTAACCATTCGAACCGTTGACGTAGGAGCTGATAAACCTTTAGATAGTTCGGTTCATGATGACGCACATTTAAACCCTGCATTGGGGTTGCGCGCTATTCGATGGAGCTTGGCGGATCCATCTATGTTTTTGACGCAGTTGCGAGCCATTTTGCGCGCGGCTTGCCACGGTCCTGTTAAGTTGCTCATTCCAATGCTTGCACATGCAGGGGAGATAAAGCAGACTCTTAACCATATTGCCCAGGCACGCTCAATGTTAGAGCGGAAAAAGATGCCTTACGGAGCCATTAAGCTTGGCGCCATGATCGAGGTTCCAGCAGCAGCCATTAGTGTGCAGATGTTCTTAAAGCATTTTGACTTTTTATCCATCGGTACCAATGACTTGATTCAGTACACCTTAGCCATTGACCGCGCAGATGAGTCAGTTGCACATCTTTATGATCCACTACATCCGGCCGTATTAAAGCTGGTGGCAGACACTATTTCTGCATGTCGCGCGCAAGGCAAAGAGGTAAGCGTTTGTGGCGAAATGGCAGGCGATGTTGGGCTGACGCGTTTGTTGCTAGGCATGGGCTTGCGTAGTTTTTCGATGCACCCAGCACAAATACTGGCTGTAAAGCAACTGGTGCTTAGAGCAGACTCCGCTAGGTTGGCGCCTTGGGCGCTAAAGATTTGTCAATCCGAAGAACCGGCGCTCGAAATGGAAACCAAAGCATAAATAAGCAACGTAAGGCGTTCTCTCAGTCAGCTGGGTAGTGGCGTCCGTTTGCATGCGCAGCGTGAGCAGCTTGCTGATCGGCGTGGTAGCTGCTGCGCACCATGGCGCCAACAGCGGCGTGCTTGAACCCCATTTCATACGCACGGGTTTCAAACATTTTGAAAGTGTCTGGGTGCACATAGCGCCGAACCGGAATATGGCTGGCCGAGGGCGCCAGATACTGCCCAATAGTAAGCATGTCCACCGCGTGAGCCCGCATGTCTTGCATGACCTGTAAAATTTCATCATCAGTTTCACCCAAGCCAACCATTAAACCGCTTTTGGTAGGAATCTCGGGAAAAAGACGCTTGAACTTTTGCAATAAACCGAGTGAAAAAGAATAGTCGGAGCCGGGGCGAACTTCCTTGTAGAGGCGCGGAACGGATTCAAGATTGTGGTTCATAACATCCGGTGGGGCTGCTTTCAGAATTTCCAAGGCGCGATCATCGCGCCCGCGAAAGTCTGGAACTAAAATTTCAATTTGAGTGTGGGGGGATAGTCGGCGGGTTTCGCGAATGCATTCCACAAAATGACCAGCGCCACCATCACGTAAATCATCGCGATCTACGCTGGTAATGACCACATATTGCAGCTTTAAGGCAGCAATGGTTTCAGCCAGATGCAACGGCTCTTGTGCATCAAGGGGGTCAGGGCGACCATGGCCTACATCGCAAAACGGACAGCGGCGCGTACATTTGTCGCCCATAATCATGAATGTGGCCGTGCCCTTACCAAAACACTCACCAATATTTGGACAACTGGCTTCTTCGCAGACGGTGACCAATTTATTTTTACGCAAAATATCCTTGATCTCGTAAAAACGGGTGTTTGGCGAGCCGGCCTTTACACGAATCCACTCCGGTTTTCTAAGTAATTCGGAAGGCTGAACTTTAATCGGAATACGCGAGAGCTTAGCCGCCGCTTTTTGTTTGGCCAATGGGTTGTAGTCAGAAACGGACATCGCTTCATGCACTGTGTTCAAGGTATTGGTGATCTGTTTGTCAGGCATGGTGCAAGATGGTTAAGGTAAAAGATAGTTTTGCAATTTGGCGGCTAGTATGGGGGCGACGTCGCTCGTGCCGACTGAAATACCCAAGCTAGCCATGTCGGTGGTTTGTAAACCGCTATAGCCGCAAGGGTTAATACGTGAGAAAGGTTCTAGGTCCATAGCTACATTTAGAGCTAAGCCGTGGTAAGTGCAATGACGGCTCACCTTGATTCCTAGGGCTGCAATCTTGGCAAGACCGTGAAAATTGGGGGCATTTTGCTTTAATAGCTGATGTCCAAATGGGTCATCTATACGAACATATATGCCTGGCGCACCACTCACACGATGGCCGGTAATGCCAAAATAGCCGAGAGCTTTAATAACGGACTCTTCGAGGCGGAATACATATTCTTTAACAAAGTAACCGAAAGCCTTAAGATTAAGCAAGGGATAGGCAATCAACTGACCCGGTCCGTGGTAAGTGGCCTGCCCTCCGCGTTCCGTTTGAACAACAGGAATATCTCCAGGTTGAAAAATATGGTGTGCTTGACCAGCAATGCCTTGGGTATACACACTGGGATGTTCGCACAGCCAAATCTGATGGGGAACGTCAGAGCCTGAATCTTGACCACGTAAAGCGGTAAGATTTTTCATGGCCTCCAATGTTGGTGAGTAGTCAACCAAACCAAGAAAATGGGTGGTGATGCAGGTCACTAAAGAACTACTTTCACCAAAGGGTGCGAAGAAAGAGCCCGGTACAGATTATCAAGTTGAACTTGGCTGGTGGCTTCTATCGTTAGGGTGATGCCGATATAGTTGCCAGCCTTGCTGGACCGAATTTCAACCGTGTTTTCATCAAAATTAGGGTCAAATTGTAGGGCTATTGCACAAAGAGATGAAGATAAATGATCTACGTTGCGACCCATAACTTTGATAGGGAATGCGCAAGGAAATACCAGTAAAGAGGAGTCTGTGCCAACGGTATTGCCATGGTTAAGGGTGCTTGTTTCTTTGTCCATGGTTCGAATTATCGTAGAGCTAATCTAAAAATTGAAGTGGCAATGTGAAAAACAGTCCGGGTTTCTACGTATAATCGATGGCTAAGCAGTAATTGACAAGAGCTAATTGCAGCAAACATGCTAAATATCAAGAGTGCAGTCCCAAAAAATGCCAGTACATGGGAGTCAGATTGCACGCAAGATGATGAAGCAAATGCCTTGACAAAGGCTGAGGCAGAGGCATGGAGATTGCAGCAACCCGAGATGTCAATGTGGCGTGTAATAGGGATGCAAGCGGTAACCATGTTTGCACTGACGATTTTAGCGTGGTGGATGGTGGGGTTTGGTAGTGTGGTTAACTCTGTTGCGTACGGTGGATTTTGTGTTGTTTTTCCCTCTGCAATGTTTGTACATGGGGTTCGAAGTTATAAAAAAACAACCCAAGTAACAAATCGTATGGCTAGGTTCTTGGTTTGGGAAATGGCTAAAATTTTGCTAACAGTAGTTATGCTAATCTCGGCACCCAAAGTGGTTGAAAATGTTCAATGGCTGGCGTTGCTAGCTTGTTTTGTGGTAACTATCAAGGTGTATTGGCTGGCATTGTTTATGCAGTCAATGCGCGGTAAATCGAATTTTGTTCGTAATTAACTGGTGACATATGGCATCTGAAAACGCGGCAACTAGTGCTCCAACGGCTGGGGAATACATCCAGCACCATCTGCATCATTTGCAGAAAGATTTTTCATTCAACAATGTGTCTCAGCACAGTATTGTTGATTTCAGTTTATTTAACCTCGACTCCGTTATTTTCTCGGTAGTTTTGGGTATTGTTGGATGTTTTTTGTTGTGGCGTGCAGCAATCAAGGCAACTTCTGGTGTGCCTGGGCGTTTTCAGGCGGCAGTAGAAATATTGGTTGAGATGGTAGAAAACCAAGCAAAAGGCGTGGTCAAAAACGCAAACAGTCGTAAACTGGTTTCGCCGTTGGCGCTCACGGTGTTTGTGTGGATTTTTCTCATGAATGCAATGGATATGCTGCCGGTTGATGCTATACCTATGCTGTGGCATGGTGTGGGTCCTTCGCTAGGCTTTAATGACTACATGCGCGTGGTGCCAACAGCAGACTTATCAACCACGTTGGGATTGTCCTGCAGTGTTTTGGTTATTTGTCTGGTTTATAACGTTAAAATTAAAGGCTTAGGTGGTTGGATTCACGAGCTGCTTGCGGCGCCATTTGGTGATAAAGTATTCCTGTATCCCATCAACTTTTTAATGCAGATGATTGAGTTCACAGCAAAAACAGTTTCGCATGGTATGCGGTTATTCGGCAACATGTTTGCTGGTGAATTGGTTTTCATGCTGATCGCCCTGATGGGTGGCGTATGGGCCTGGCAATTTAACCCTCTTACAGGTGGGTTTTGGCTAGGATTTGGGCATGTTGTTGCTGGAACTGTGTGGAGTATTTTTCACATTCTGGTGATTACGCTGCAAGCCTTCATCTTCATGATGTTGACGTTGATTTATGTGGGACAAGCCCACGATTCACACTAACTTTTTCTGGTTCTTTTATTTTCCTCTCATTTTTTTAGGAGCTATCATGGAAAACATTCTCGGTCTGGTCGCATTGGCTTGCGGTATTATTGTTGGTTTGGGTGCTATCGGCGCTTCCATCGGCATCGCATTGATGGGTGGCAAGTTTCTTGAGTCGTCTGCACGTCAGCCAGAACTCATGAACGAATTGCAAACCAAAATGTTCATTTTGGCTGGTCTGATTGACGCAGCTTTTCTGATCGGCGTTGCTATTGCTTTGCTGTTCGCATTTGCAAATCCCTTCGTTCTGAAGTAATTAACGGCCCCTTCACGCTAGAGAAGGAATCAAACCGTGAACATAAATGCAACCCTGTTCCTGCAGGCCATCGTATTTGCAATATTGGTATGGTTTACGATGAAATTCGTATGGCCACCCATTGCAAAAGCGTTGGACGAGCGGGCGCAAAAAATAGCGGACGGCTTGGCCGCAGCGGACAAAGCCAAGGCTGACTTGGCAAGTGCCAATAAGCGCGTTGAAGCTGAACTGGCAAGTTCGCGCAATGAAACCGCATCACGCTTAGCAGACGCTGAGCGTAGAGCGCAGGCGATTATTGAAGAAGCCAAAGCACGTGCTACCGAAGAGGGAAAGCGTATTTTGGCCGCTGCTACCGCTGAAGCTGAACAGCAGTCAGTAAAAGCTAGGCAACAACTTCGTGAAGAAGTCGCTGCATTAGCGGTTAAGGGCGCTGAACAAATTCTGCGCAAAGAAGTTAATTCAGGTGTGCATGCAGATTTGCTGACACGTCTGAAAACTGAGCTGTAGAGGTTACGATGGCAGAACTAGCCACTATTGCAAGACCCTACGCCGAGGCCCTGTTTCAAGCTGCTGCTTCTGACTTGGCTGCGGCTTCGCTGTGGATTCGAGAGCTGTCAGTGCTTTCGTCAAATGACGATCTTCAAGCCCTGGCAGCAAACCCGAACTACACGGTAGCCCAAATTTTTGATCTGATTGTGGCTGTTGCACCGGAAACAGGCAAGTCTGATCAAGCAAAAAACTTTTTGCAGGCTGTTCTGCAAAACAGGCGCTTAAGTGCTTTGCCAGAAATAGCAGCGCAATTTCAGGCGTTGAAAAATGCTCAGGCTGGCTATTTTGATGCGGTAATTTACAGTGCATTTCCAATTGACTCTTTGGCTTTGTCAGAGCTCGGAACTTTGCTAGAAGCAAAGTTCAAGCGTAAGCTAAACCTAAGTGTTGAAATCAATGAAGAGCTCATTGGTGGTGTACGTGTTGTAGTAGGTGACGAAGTTCTTGACACATCTGTCAAAGCCCGTTTGGAACAAATGAAAGCGGCTCTGACTGTCTAAGGCAAAGCCTGAAACAGCAAAGTCTAACCAAAGAAAGAAGGAAAGAGGCATGCAACTCAATCCAGCAGAAATTTCTGAACAGATTAAAAGCCGTATCGAAGGCTTAACTGCCAACGCAAACGTTCGCAATCAAGGTACCGTCGTGTCCGTTACTGATGGTATCTGCCGCATACATGGTTTATCTGATGTTATGCAGGGTGAAATGCTTGAATTCCCCGCGGGTAGCGATGGTCAGCCAACCTACGGCTTGGCGCTTAACCTTGAGCGTGACTCTGTGGGATCCGTTATTTTGGGTGAATACGAGCATATCTCCGAAGGCGATACCGTTAAGTGTACCGGTCGCATCTTGGAAGTTCCAGTAGGTCCAGAGCTCAAAGGCCGTGTGGTTAATGCTTTGGGTCAGCCGATTGACGGAAAAGGTCCGATCAACGCAAAAATGACAGATGTGATTGAAAAAGTCGCGCCAGGTGTTATCGCACGTGAATCTGTTAGCCAGCCTATGCAAACGGGTTTGAAATCCATTGACTCAATGGTGCCAGTTGGTCGTGGTCAGCGTGAGTTAATTATTGGTGACCGTCAAACCGGTAAAACGGCAGTTGCGATTGATGCCATCATCAATCAAAAAGGTCAAAACATGACCTGCGTTTATGTCGCAATTGGTCAAAAGGCTTCATCCGTTAAAAACGTGGTGCGCGCACTTGAGCAAGCTGGCGCGATGGAGTACACCATTGTGGTTGCAGCGACTGCGTCTGAATCTGCAGCTATGCAATTTGTGAGCGCTTATTCCGGTTGCACAATGGGTGAGTATTTCCGTGATCGGGGTGAAGACGCTCTGATCGTTTACGATGATTTGTCTAAGCAAGCGGTTGCTTATCGTCAAGTATCTCTGCTGCTGCGTCGTCCACCAGGTCGTGAAGCATATCCTGGTGACGTGTTCTATCTACATAGCCGTTTGTTGGAGCGTGCAGCTCGCGTTAATGCAGATTACGTGGAAGCCTTTACCAAGGGTGCGGTTAAAGGTAAAACTGGTTCACTGACAGCATTGCCAATCATTGAAACACAAGCGGGTGACGTTTCTGCGTTCGTTCCGACCAACGTAATTTCAATTACCGATGGCCAGATCTTTTTGGAAACATCATTGTTTAATGCAGGTATACGTCCAGCCATTAACGCAGGTATTTCGGTGTCTCGTGTGGGTGGTGCTGCTCAAACAAAACTGATCAAAAATCTCTCAGGTGGTATTCGCACTGACTTAGCCCAGTATCGTGAATTGGCTGCGTTTGCACAGTTTGCTTCTGATTTGGATGAGGCAACACGCAAGCAGTTGGATCGTGGTGCACGTGTAACCGAGTTGCTTAAACAAGCTCAGTATTCACCTCTAACGGTAAGTTTGATGGGTGCAACGTTATTTGCAGTGAACAAAGGCTTTATGGATGATATCGAGGTCAAGAAAGTCTTGGCTTTTGAGCATGGATTGCATGCATTCCTTAAAGACAAGAACGCAGCATTGGTTGCGAAGCTGGAGTCTAACAAGGCAATGGATAAAGATGCTGAGTCTGAACTGAGTGCAGCAATTGCAGCATTCAAAAAGTCTTTTGCTTGATTCTTAGCTGATTAGCAAAGGAGCCATCGATGGCAGCAGGTAAGGAAATACGCGGCAAGATCAAGTCGGTAGAAAATACCAAAAAGATCACCAAAGCCATGGAAATGGTTGCTGCATCTAAAATGCGCAAAGCGCAAGATCGGATGCGAGCAGCCAGACCTTATAGCGAAAAAATTCGTAATATCGCTACAAACTTAGGAAAAGCCAACCCTGAGTATGTGCATCCGTTCATGCAAACAAATGAAGCAAAAACGACTGCTTTCATTGTGGTAACAACGGATAAGGGTCTGTGTGGTGGTATGAACACCAATATACTGCGCTCCGTAACTGCAAAGTTGCGTGAACTTCAGGCGGTTGGTGTGTCGTCACAAGCGGTCGCGATCGGTAACAAGGGTTTTGGCTTTTTGGGTCGAGTAGGTGCCAAGGTGGTGTCACACGTCACTCAATTGGGCGACACTCCGCATTTTGATAAGCTTATTGGGCCCGTCAAGGTAGCATTGGATGCTTACACCAAAGGTGAAGTAAATGCAGTGTATCTGTGTTACACGCGTTTCATCAATACGATGAAGCAAGAGCCTGTAGTGCAGCAACTACTGCCTTTATCAGCCGATAAGATGCAAGAAGAATCACAAGCTAGTGGTACTCAACACGCTTGGGATTATGTGTACGAGCCAGATGCACCGACTGTAATTGACGACCTGCTGACTCGGTATGTAGAGGCGCTAGTGTATCAGGCAGTGGCTGAGAACATGGCATCAGAGCAATCGGCACGAATGGTAGCTATGAAGGCTGCTACAGATAACGCAGGTAGCGTGATTGGCGAGTTGAAACTCGTTTATAACAAAACCCGTCAAGCTGCTATTACTAAAGAGTTGTCTGAAATCGTTGCAGGTGCAGCCGCTGTATAAGCGGTTGACAGCAAAGTAAAGACGTATTTTTATCGTAGTTAAGATTTAGATTTTATTTTTGGAGCGAAAAATGGCTCAAGCTAACTCCCCAGTTCAGGGAAAAATTGTTCAGTGTATTGGCGCGGTGGTAGACGTAGAGTTTCCACGTAATCAAATGCCCGGCATTTATGATGCGCTGAAAATGGAAGGTTCCACCTTGACGCTGGAAGTTCAGCAGCAGCTAGGTGATGGTATTGTTCGTACCATCGCTCTGGGCTCTTCTGATGGTCTGCGCAGAGGTATGCTGGTTACAAACACCGAAAAGCCAATCATGGTACCTGTAGGTCAAGCAACACTTGGCCGTATCATGGACGTGTTAGGTGCCCCCATCGATGAGCGCGGCCCTGTGTCTTCTGAACTGCAGATGTCTATTCACCGCAAGGCACCAACATACGACGAGTTAAGCCCATCGCAAGAATTGCTTGAAACTGGTATTAAGGTGATTGACTTGGTTTGTCCTTTTGCTAAGGGCGGTAAAGTCGGTTTGTTCGGCGGTGCTGGTGTAGGCAAAACCGTTAACATGATGGAGCTTATCAATAACATTGCAAAAGCACACAGTGGTTTGTCTGTGTTTGCTGGCGTGGGCGAGCGTACACGTGAAGGTAACGACTTTTACCACGAAATGGCTGATTCCGGTGTTGTTAACCTCGAGGACTTACCTAAGTCTAAGGTGGCCATGGTGTACGGTCAGATGAATGAGCCACCAGGCAATCGTCTTCGCGTTGCCCTGACTGGTTTGACCATTGCTGAGTCATTCCGGGACGAAGGTCGTGATGTATTGTTCTTCGTAGACAATATTTATCGTTACACATTGGCCGGTACTGAAGTATCCGCCTTGTTAGGTCGTATGCCATCTGCTGTGGGCTATCAACCAACATTGGCCGAAGAAATGGGTCGTTTACAAGAACGTATCACTTCCACCAAAGTAGGTTCAATCACTTCTATTCAAGCGGTATACGTGCCTGCGGATGACTTGACTGACCCATCTCCTGCAACCACCTTTGCCCACTTAGACTCTACAGTAGTTTTGTCTCGCGATATCGCTTCTTTGGGTATTTACCCTGCGGTTGATCCTCTGGATTCCACCAGCCGTCAGCTGGATCCAAACGTTGTGGGTGACGAACACTACAGTGTGGCACGTGCCGTACAAGGTACTTTGCAGCGCTATAAAGAGTTACGTGACATCATTGCGATTTTGGGTATGGACGAACTCGCACCTGAGGATAAGTTAACAGTAGCGCGCGCTCGTAAAATCCAGCGTTTTCTGTCGCAGCCATTCCACGTAGCTGAAGTGTTTACCGGATCTCCTGGTAAGTATGTAAGCTTGGCAGAGACCATCCGTGGATTTAAGATGATTGTGAACGGCGAGTGCGACCACCTGCCAGAACAAGCTTTCTACATGGTTGGTACCATTGACGAAGCGTTTGAAAAAGCCAAAAAGGTTTAACTTATGAACACCATCCATGTTGATGTGGTAAGTGCTGAAGAATCCATTTTCTCTGGTGAGGCACGTTTCGTTGCTTTGCCAGGAGAATCTGGAGAGTTGGGCATATTCCCTCGACACACGCCGCTAATTACACGCATCAAACCGGGTACTGTTCGTATTGAAAAAGCCGATGGCACAGATGAGTTTGTGTTTGTAGCGGGCGGTGTGTTGGAAGTTCAGCCAAACTGTGTAACTGTTCTTTCTGATACAGCTATTCGTGGTAAAGACTTGGACGAGGAAAAAGCCAACGCAGCAAAAGCTGCAGCAGAAGAAGCACTAAAATCAGCAAAATCAGATATCGATTTTGCTAAGGCTCAGTCTGAATTGGCGGTAATGGCAGCACAAATTGCTGCACTTCGTAAATTCCGTCAAAAACGTTAATATTTGACGCTGAATATGACAGCGTTTAAATATGGCTTAAATCTGAACAAAACCGCCTTTGGGCGGTTTTGTTTTTTGAAAATACGATGAAATACAATGCTCCATTATGGCTACCTGGTGGAAATTTACAAACCATTTGGGCCCCATTGTTTGCTAAGCGATACCACACAAGTAAACCAGTGTTTAGGCGTGAGCGATGGACAACTCCAGATGGTGATTTTGTAGATGTGGATTTTTTAGTATTTCACAAATCACGGCTAGCGAAGAATGCATTGCAATTGGTTATGTTTCATGGCTTAGAGGGTTCTTCGCAAAGCCATTATTGTGAATCGTTTGCAGATTATGCATACCGTAACAACTTAGATTTTGCCGTTGTTCATTTCAGGGGTTGCAGTGGAACTGTCAATCTTGCGCCGCGAGCGTATCACTCTGGAGATTTTGAAGAAATTGCATGGATACTGCAGCGCTTTAAAATAAAAACAAAATCTTCGGTGATAGCCATTGGCGTGTCTTTGGGTGGCAATGCCTTATTAAGATGGGCGGAGGAGTTCGGAAAATCCGCATCCAAAGTTGTGAAAGCGGTTGTTGCAGTTTGTTCTCCTATTGATTTGGCTGCTGGCGGGAGACACATAGGTGTTGGTTTCAATAAAATTGTCTATACACGACGTTTTTTAAACACTATGAAGCCAAAGGCTTTACTTAAACTGAAGCAATACCCGGGTTTATTTGACCGTGAGGCTCTGTTGCGGGCACACGATTTGCACAGTTTTGACAATGTATTTACAGCCCCTTTGCATGGATTCAAAAATACCGAAGATTATTGGAAACGGTGCTCTGCAAAGCCTTATTTGAATCAAATCAAAATCCCAGCTTTGGTAATAAATACTAAAAATGATCCTTTTATACCTGTTGCGTGTCTTCCACGTGCCCATGAAGTAGGACAATGGGTGCGGTTGTGGCAACCAATGCAAGGTGGTCATGTCGGATTTGCTGCCGGTCCTTACCCCGGGCATTTGGATGAGCTGCCTATCAACGTGATGCAATGGATTAGTGCGTTGTAAATGAAAGGTAACTGCTGATGGATGAGCTGGTTAAAAAAGCAATGCTTAAATGGCCTAACGTGCCAGATTGCTATGGATGGTTAGGGCTGGATGCACGGGGTCGATGGTTTATGCGCGATGAAGCAGCGCAAAGAGCTGGTGATTTTGCTTCTGGTCTGTTGCATGCCAAAGGAAGTGAACTCCAGCACGATAAATTGATAGATTTTATAAACCGCAACTATGTGGTAAATAATGATGGATTTTGCTATTTCCAGAATGGGCCGCAAAGAGTATTTGTTGAGCTGCAAGCAACGCCATGGATCTGGCGTTTGAATCCTGATTACACCATTCATTCGCATACAGGCATCCATGTTTTTTTTGAGTCTGCTTTTACTGATGAAGAAGGGCGGTTGTATTTGAGCACTAATCTCGGATTAGGCTTGGTGCATAGTCAAGATGTTTTTCTGGCTGTAGATGCAATAGAAGCAAAAAAGTGGATAGTTACAGACACAAATACAAACAGCTTGATGAAGCAGTTTAAATATGTACAAAGTCCGGATAGGATGCAAAAAAGCCAGCTCTAGGCTGGCTTTTTGAGGTATTTAAATGTAATTGGTTGACGATTAAGGTGCTGCAGGAGCAGGTTTTACTGGTTCAGCAAGCTTAGCACCTGCAGCATTAGCCATAAAAACAACAGCACGTGCAATTTCAAAATCATCAAAGTCGCCACCAGATTGTGCGCCCATAGCACCTTTGCCTTTAAGGGCAGAATTTAAAAGGGAATCGTAACCAGTTTTAATGCGTGCACTCCAAGCGCCAGTGTCGCCAAATTTTGGAGCGCCAGCTGCACCAGAATCGTGACAAGCTAGGCATTGCGTTTTGTAGACTTGTTCGCCAGTCTTCATTTCGCGGTTAGCATCACGAATTTCGATGCTGCCAACTTTTTGAATACGGGTTGCAATTGATTTTTCTGTGTCGGTAGAACCAGGAGCCAGCTTATTAGCGGAGGTTACGTAATACACCAAACCAATGATAATAAAAATAGGTACAACAAATGACAAAAACACAGCCAGTAGCAATTGCTTGGGTGTTTTAATAGGACCGGTATGGTCTTCTTCATGGGCAGTTGTTTTGCTGTTGTCGCTCATAAGTTCCTCAAGGTGTTATCAAATCAACATCTTTTATTATAGCTGTCAGGCATGCTGTTTCCAGCCTTGAAAACACCTACAATTAACACTTTGAAGTGCGGCT
This sequence comes from Akkermansia muciniphila, assembly GCA_943327015.2. Taxonomy (GTDB): domain Bacteria; phylum Pseudomonadota; class Gammaproteobacteria; order Burkholderiales; family Burkholderiaceae_C; genus Allorhodoferax. Next base: position 231 of record CALPVM020000005.1, on the reverse strand, counting down.
GTAGCTCAGTGGATAGAGTATTGGCCTCCGAAGCCAAGGGTCGTGGGTTCGATCCCCGCCAGCCGCACCAAACTTTTGGTAATTAGAAACAAAAAAACCTGCTCTAGAGCAGGTTTTTTATTTGGTGGTGATAGGTGGATTTGAACCACCGACATCAGCATTATGAATGCTGCGCTCTAACCAACTGAGCTATATCACCGAAGTTTCGAATTATAACCAAAAATTCACTGT
>CALPVM020000004.1 GCA_943327015.2 Akkermansia muciniphila | reverse complement strand
GACCCGGTAATACCCGTCACAATACACAGCAAAGCCGATCCGGTAACACCTAACCACTGCAAGGCAATAGGGCCCAGCATATGGCCAATGACGCCACCACTGACTCCGGGCAAATGGTTTTCCAAGCGGTAGAGCCGCATCCACTCCATGCTTGCACTGGCACAAACCAAAATTACAAGTCCAAACCAAAAGGCAAGGCGCCCGTCTCTGCTCCAAAGCTCTTTGGGTGCAACAGGAGTATCCGACAGATCGTCTACACGCAAACGTGACGCCAACAAGCCCAACCAGACACGCAAACCCGCTGCAACCAGCCACCAAACTGAAAATCCAAATACAAAATAAGAAATATCAGCCAACCAAGCACCTAGTCGCCCCAAACGATTTCCCAAGGGTAACAGTGTGCCGGAGGTAGACCAAGCGGCATCTAAAGGAGAATAAGTCAACAAAGCAATTAGCCAAAAGGCCAAGAATAAAAAACCCGCTAACAGCCCAAACTCTTTGGCAAAACGGCTGGATACAGGTGTAATTTGTGGTTGCTTTGTTGCAGTACGATTCAAAGTATCTAAAGAATAAGTCATTTATCTAACCCAACAGTCCCCTTAGCTTAACGCATCAGAGCCGGATTTCTTACAATCTGTGTTTTATTGATTTAATTGCACACACAAAAGGCACACCATGTCCACTACCACCCATGCCAAAGTTTTGATTCTGGGCTCCGGTCCTGCCGGTTATACCGCCGCCGTATACGCCGCACGCGCCAACCTGAACCCGATGCTGATTACCGGCATCGCGCAAGGTGGCCAGCTCATGACCACTACTGAAGTTGACAATTGGCCGGCAGATGTACACGGCGTGCAGGGACCGGACTTGATGCAACGCTTTTTAGAGCACGCTGAACGCTTTAAAACCAATATTGTTTTTGACCACATCAACAAAGTAGACTTTAGCAAACGCCCATTTACCCTTACGGGTGACAGCGGGCAGTACACCTGTGATTCGCTCATTATTGCTACCGGGGCATCGGCCAAATACCTGGGGCTGCCGTCTGAAACCGCCTTTATGGGGCGTGGTGTGTCAGGCTGTGCCACCTGCGACGGATTTTTTTACCGCGATCAAGTATGCTGCGTTGTCGGTGGCGGCAACACCGCTGTAGAGGAGGCGCTGTACCTCTCCAACATTGCCAGCAAGGTGTACTTAGTGCATCGGCGCGACAAGTTCAAAGCCGAAGCGATTTTGATTGACAAGCTCATGGACAAAGTAGCGGCTGGCAAAATCGAACTTAAAACTTTTTGCACCCTTGATGAAGTACTTGGCGATGCCAGCGGTGTTACCGGCGTGCGTCTTAAAAAGACAACCGACGGCTCTACCGAAGACGTAACACTGAAAGGATGCTTCATTGCGATTGGCCACGCGCCCAATACCGATATTTTTCAGGGGCAGCTAGCCATGGAAGGCGGCTATATTGTTACCCAAGGTGGCCTGAAAGGTTTTGCCACCATGACCAGCGTACCCGGCATTTTTGCTGCTGGTGATGTACAAGACCACGTTTACCGCCAAGCGATTACCAGTGCCGGAACCGGTTGTATGGCGGCATTGGATGCACAACGCTTTTTAGAACAAGAATAAAGCGCTATAATCTTAGGCTTTGCTAATTACTTCGGTTTTACAGCAAACGGGTTACCGCCACCCGACACATTGGCGAGGTCTGGTTGCTGCATTTTTGCAGTAACTGTTTTTAAGTATCGGAGTGTCCTCATGGCACGCGTATGTGAAGTCACGGGCAAAGGCCCCATGGTCGGAAACAATGTTTCCCACGCCAACAACAAAACCAAACGTCGGTTTTTACCTAACCTGCAATACCGCCGCTTCTGGGTCGAATCAGAAAACCGCTGGGTTCGTTTGCGTATTTCAAATGCAGGCTTGCGTTTGATCGACAAAAACGGTATTGATTCAGTGCTCGCAGACCTGCGCGCACGTGGCCAAGCTTAAGGAGAACAATCATGGCAGCCAAAGGCGGACGCGAAAAAATCAAATTGGAATCCACAGCAGGTACGGGTCATTTCTATACCACTACCAAAAACAAAAAAACCATGCCCGAAAAAATGTTGATCAAAAAATTTGATCCCGTTGCTCGTAAGCATGTCGATTACAAAGAAATGAAACTCAAGTAATTGGGCGCTTTGTAGCATAAAATCTCAGGGGTGCATCCTTTTACGGTTGCGCCCCTTTGTTTTTAGGAGAGTCACGCATGGATGCCATTCTGAACGCTGCAGACACCGCACTGCGCACCCTGTTTGCCAAACCACATGCCAGTCAACCCTGCCCCACCTTGCCGGATCAGGACACGGAGTTGAGCGACGCTGACAAAAAACAATCCATCAGCCTCATGCGCGTGAACCATGTGGGCGAAGTCTGCGCGCAAGCACTTTATACCGCACAAGCCTTGGCCACCCCAAATCCAGCTTTGCGTGCCCACTTTACCCAAGCCTGCAACGAAGAAACCAAGCATTTGGCTTGGACTGCCGATCGCCTGCAAGCACTGGGCGGACGCCCCTCATTGCTCAACCCGCTATGGTATGCAGGTGCTTTCGGGCTTGGTTTGCTGGCAGGCCGCATGGGCAATGCAGTGAGCTTGGGTTTTGTCATAGAAACCGAAAAACAGGTAGGCGCACATCTGCAAGGCCATTTAAGCAAACTCCCAGAACAAGACCACGCCTCGCGCGCCATCGTGGCGCAAATGCATACCGATGAACTGCAACATGCACAAGCAGCACAACAAGCAGGCGGAGTTGAACTCCCCCAGTCCGTCAAACAACTCATGCGCTTGGCCGCCAAGTGCATGACAACCGTTGCACACCGGATATAAAAGTTCAGGAATCCGGCAAAACCAAATCTGCCGTGCCGGGGCAGACCCAGCGCGCAAATTCGCGCGTGGTATCAATGCAACCACCCTGCGCATACACGCCACGGCCATCGCGAAAACGCTGCATCAAATCCAGAATACGTGCAGTCTCGGCAGCGTCTTTGCGGGTTTGTGCCAACAAAGCTTCTACTTTGGCTTCATCAATCCGCTCTTGCCCATCTTTGTCAAAACACAGGGCATCGCGCCAATGGTAAATCTCCAGACATTTATCTACCAAGGTGTAGGGCTGCTCACACTTCCAGAAATTACTAAACAAACCACCACCTAGATAAATCACCCAAGAGCCCTCGTAGCCAGCGGCCTCGGACGAGGCTGAATCCGGATTGCGAAACCAGGTGCGATCACCCGGCACAAAATAATTTGGGGGTAAAGGGGCTTCCATGGAACCTTGCTCGCGCAAAAAAACATCATGAAACTGCCCGGACATAATAGGGCGACGTGTCCAGAACGCTTGCAACTGTGCATACAAGTCCGGATTGCACTGCTCCAACTCTTGGGCAATACCCAGTAACATCACGTATTCTGTGGCACGGTAGCAAGAAAATGCATAAAGTGTTTTGGATACTTCGGGCTGAGTCGCCTTGATAAGCGCATCGACCAGCGATGCACCCTGCCGAATAACAAAACCCGCACCTTCACGGTATGTCCAGCAGTCTTGCGGTCGTTCGGCCTCACTGGTATGAAAAGCCAAACTGGTTTTACTGGCAGCTTGCGCAATATGGGCTCGGATGCGAACTGCAGATACCCACTCTTGCACACTAGGAAACTCAAACGCCACCGGTCCGGCAAGCATACAAAGCACAATTTCGCGCAGCAAATCTGCCGGGCGTTCATGCACATCCCACTGCAAAGCTTGGCGCATAGATAACGTGTTGTAGTCGGGCAAGTAACGTTCAAAAAAATCAATACGCAACGTGAACCGGACTAAAGAACCCGATGCATCACTACTCAAAGTGCCTTGTACCAGATCCTGCAAATCAGCCAAACCCAACTGCGACAAAAACTCTTGCTGTAGTTCTTGCACACTGTATACGGCATCAACGCGAATACATACACCCTGCATGCTTAGCCTTCCAACAGTTCAAAAGTTGTCACAATTTCTGCTGATTTAGCCAACATGATGCTGGCCGAACAGTATTTTTCATGGCTCATGGCAATAGCGCGCTCTACGGCTGAAGCGGGTATACCTTTGCCGGTAACAGTAAAGTGCATGCCAATGCGGGTAAACACTTTAGGGTCAACCTCGGCACGATCAGCACTCAGCTTCACGGAACAGCCGCGCACGTCGTGGCGGCCACGCTTTAAAATCAGCACGACATCATACGCAGTACAACCGCCTGCGCCTGCCAACAACGTTTCCATCGGGCGCGGGGCCAGATTTTGGCCGCCGTTCTCGGGTTTGGCGGGGTCTGGTGCACCATCCATCACCAAAGTATGGCCACTTCCTGTTTCTGCCACAAAACCCATACCAGAGCGGGTATTAAGTCCACCAGTCCAACTTACTGTGCATTCCATGATCGCTTCTCCAATCTTTCTACAATAGCGTATTGTCCTGCATATTAAATAATGAAAACCACTTCCACACCCCTTCTGCAACCCGCCGACTATTTAAAAAAAATATCGGCCGCCCGCGTTTATGACGTTGCCATTGAATCTGCCCTAGAGCTTGCCCCGCAATTAAGCCGCAAACTCCACAACACGGTGTACTTTAAACGCGAAGACCGGCAACCGGTGCACAGCTTCAAATTGCGTGGCGCGTATAACAAAATGGCTCACTTGAGTGAGGCGCAACTACAAAAAGGTGTTATTTGCGCATCTGCCGGTAACCATGCACAAGGCGTTGCGCTCAGCGCCAAAAAAATGGGAATCCGTGCCGTGATTGTGATGCCCACCACCACCCCCAAAGTCAAGGTGGATGCGGTACGTGGTTTTGGCGCCGAAGTGGTGTTGTTTGGCGAAAGCTATTCCGACGCCTACACCCATTCGGTACGACTAGAACAACAACAAGGCTTAACCTTTGTGCACCCGTTTGACGACCCCGATGTGATCGCGGGCCAAGGCACCATTGCCATGGAAATTTTGCACCAATTGCAGGCCCAAGGTGCCGCGCCCCTGGATGCAGTGTTTGTAGCCATAGGTGGCGGTGGCCTGATATCGGGTGTCGCCAATTACATCAAAGCGGTTGACCCGCGCATCAAGGTCATTGGCGTGCAAATGAACGACTCTGACGCCATGGTGCGTTCGGTAGCTGCCAACCAACGCGTCACCCTGAGTGACGTGGGTTTGTTTTCTGACGGCACTGCAGTCAAACTGGTGGGCGAAGAAACCTTCCGGGTTGCGCGCAATCTGGTCGACGAGTTTCTGATTGTCGACACCGACAGTGTGTGCGCTGCCATCAAAGACATTTTTTCAGAAACACGCAGCATCGTAGAGCCCGCTGGCGCCATGGGCGTGGCTGCCATAAAACAATATGTGGCAAAACACCAAACACAAGGCCAGAACTATGCCGCCATTTTGTGCGGTGCCAACATGAACTTTGACCGCTTGCGCTTTGTGGCCGAACGAGCCGAAGTGGGCGAAGAGCGCGAGGCTTTATTTGCCGTCACCATCCCTGAGGAGCGCGGCAGCTTTAAACGCTTTTGCCAGCTGATTGATACCCTGCCGGGTGGGCCCCGCAATGTTACGGAGTTTAATTACCGTATTAGCCAAAAAGCATTGGCGCATGTGTTTGTAGGGCTGACCACCATGAACCGGGGAGAGTCTGCACAAATCACCCAAAGCTTTAGTGCGCAAGGATTTAAAGCGCTCGATTTAACCCACGATGACCTGGCACGTGAGCACATCCGGCATATGGTGGGCGGATTATCAGAGCTCGCCATCCACGAGCGGGTACTACGCTTTATTTTTCCTGAGCGTCCAGGAGCGTTGATGAAGTTTTTAAGCCTGATGCAGCCGGGCTGGAACATCAGCCTGTTTCATTACCGCAACCAAGGTGCCGACTACGGGCGGATTTTGGTGGGCATTCAGGTACCCGAAGCAGACAACCAGGCATTTTTAGAATTTTTGCAAACGCTGGATTACCCCTATGTTGAGGAAACCAGCAACCCGGTTTACCGCATGTTTCTTCAGCCCTAAGCCCAGTGCCTGCTTTGAGCCAAACGCTTAAGGAGCGGTGCTGGCAGGCACAATCAATGAACTGGGCAAGGGTGGGAGTTCAAGCGTCATATCTGTGGCTCCGGCAGCCAGCACTACACTACGCAAGTTAACCGAGCGCAACACCCATTCTGAGGCCACTGTTTCGCCAATGGAATACGGTTTAGCGGGTTTGCCATCTACTGCTATCAAAGCTGCGCCTGAACTTTTTGGTTTGGCCAATACGCCAATCAGGCTAAACCGACTTGAAGCCTGTGATGTAGCATTGGCCGAAGCAGCTCCCGGATCAACAGCACCCAATGCACGTGCCACAGAAACCACATCTGCAACCACCGGTTGCTGCGCGTCTACCGATACTGATGGTTTGGTGTTGGCCACTCCGTTGAACTTGAACGCCCAAAACGCCGCACTGGCGGCTGCAACGGCGCCAATTGCGAATGTTATCGAACGAGAGAACCAAAGATTTTGCGCTGAAAGTGCCATAGTCAGATTATCATGGAAGTAGTTGCATTTATCAAAAATTAATTATGAACCATTCAACACTTATTTTGCGCCGTACTCTGTCCCGTGGCTTCACTTTGATCGAATTGATGGTGGTGCTTGTTATTATCGGCGTTTTGGCAGCCCTGATTGTGCCCAACGTTCTGGACCGTGCAGATGATGCCCGCGTTACGGCCGCAAAAACCGATATCGCGAATTTGGGGCAGGCACTCAAGCTCTACAAACTCGACAACATGCGTTACCCTACTGCTGAGCAAGGTTTGCAAGCATTGGTGGCTAAACCCACTAACGGACCGATTCCAGGCAATTGGCGCCCCTACGTAGACAAACTGCCCAACGATCCATGGGGTCGCAGCTACCAATATCTGAACCCCGGCATCAAGGCAGAAATTGACATCATGTCGTTTGGCGCAGATGGCCAGTCCGGCGGCGAAGGAAAAAATGCAGATATCGGAAGCTGGCAGTAAACTGAGACGCTTTCTTTCAAGAAAGTCAAACGGTTTTACCCTGCTGGAGCTGCTACTGGTCATTACAGTAGTGGCCATTGCCAGCGCGGGAGTGTCGTTTGCTTTTCGCGATGCCACACAGTCCAAACTGGACACCGAAGCACAGCGCTTGATAGCCATACTGGAGTCCGCACGCGCGCAATCTCGCGCAAGTGGTATTCCGTTAAAATGGCGTCCCACTGCAGACGGTTTCATTATTGAAGGCATGTCTGACAACCCCAAAAACCCGGCTACACAAAAGTGGCAGGAATCTGAAATTGTGGTCAACGTTGACAAGCCTTTACTGCTCGGCCCGGAACCCTTGATACCTCCGCAAAGTATCTTGATGTGGATGTCGAGCCAGCCTCTTTACAGTTTACGTATAGCCACCGATGGGGTGCGACCTTTTACCGTGCAAAGCCCGACTCCATGAAGCACACTGGTTTTACCCTGATCGAGGTTTTGGTGGCCTTGTCCATTGTAGGCACAGCACTGGTAGCAGGCTTGCAAGGCACTGCAGCCATGACGCGCAATGCCGAACGGCAAAGCGACCGGGTACTGGCACAAATTTGCGCCGAAAACGCACTGGCACAGGTGCGTATGTCACGCCAATTACCGGATGTTGGCACCAGCACATTAAGTTGCGACCAGGCCGGCCGAACGCTCAAACTACAGCTAGATGTTCAACCCACCCCGAATCCCAGCTTTAGACGGGTCGATGCCAAACTATTTAATACACAGCAGCAACCCATTTTGCAACTCAGCACTATTTTGGGGCGGTACTGAATGCGTAGTCGCCATCTCCCCGGGTTCATTGCTGGATTTACCTTAATCGAGCTGTTGGTCGCTGTGTCCATTATGTCGCTCATGACCATGATGGCCTGGCGAGCCCTGGGTGGCATGCAACAGGCTACAACGCAAATGCGCGACATGACCGACAATGTTTTAACACTTGAGGCAGGTTTGTCGCAATGGGGTGCCGATCTGGATGCCTTAATTGAACTCCCGGAAACCACACCAATGGAATGGGATGGGCGCTCTATGCGTATCACCCGACAGCACAGTGCCGACCCCAGCGAAGGTGTGATTGTTGTTGCCTGGGCAAGGTCTAACCGCGATGGCAAAAGCCATTGGCTGCGTTGGCAATCGGATCCCCTGCGAACCAGGCAAGAATGGCGTGCCGCTTGGGACGCAGCCGGACTGTGGGCGCAAAGCCCCACAGAAGCAGCACGGCAACGTGAAATCACTCTTTTTGCCATTACCCAATGGCAAATCTATTATTTCAGAAGCGGCGCGTGGAGCAACCCACTCTCCAGCAGCGGAGCCAATGCGCCCGTCATATCCACACCAGGCGCAAATTTAAGCTCAACAAACACTGCAACTGTTCCTGATGGGGTTAGATTAATGCTGACCGTTACCGCGCCGCATCCACTGGCTGGCAATATTGTGCGCGACTGGGCACGTGCCACTGCATCGGAGTTCAGCCCGTGAACACATCACGCATCAAACAACGGGGGGCAGCCATTCTGACAGCCATGCTGATTGTTACGCTGGTTGCATCGCTAACAGCCACGGCTTTATGGCAACAATGGCGCAGCATAGAAATTGAAACTGCTGAACGGGCCAGAGTTCAATCCAGCTGGATACTGCAGGGTGCATTAGACTGGGGCAGGCTCATTTTGCGTGAAGACGCGCGCGCAGGCACCCCGGACCACTTGGCTGAACCATGGGCGGTTGCATTGAAAGAAGCCCGGTTATCCACTTTTCTGGCAGCAGGCAAAAGCAGCGACACCGTAGAAGATGTGGGTGAAGACGCATTTCTATCCGGCCAGATTACCGATCTGCAAGGGCGCCTCAATGCCCGAAATTTGATTGTTGATGGTCAACCACACACACCTACTCTCAGAGCGTTTAGCCGTTTATTTGATGCCCTTCGATTACCTGAATCAGAATTAAACAGTCTGGTTCTTAACATGCGTCTGGCACAAGAGATGGGCATCAACCCCAACGATAAAAATGCCAGTAACAATCACTCTCCTCTTTTGCCACGGACTCTAGAGCAGCTTGGCTGGCTAGGACTGTCTAACTCCAGCATAGACCGGCTACGCGACTATGTCACGGTTCTGCCGGAGCGCACCGCCGTCAACCTGAACACCGCACCCGCATTGGTAGTTTATGCATCTATCGGCGCTATAGACCAAGCAGGTGCCCAAAGGCTGATAATTGCGCGGTCAATGGCCCATTTTCGATCCCTATCCGATGTCACCAAAGCCTTGGGTAATTCAGAGATTCCACTGGTACAAGAAGAACACGGAATTAATTCGCGCTTTTTTGAAATGCGGGCACTTTTGCGCTTGGGCGACCTTCGGGTACAGGAACGCTCTGTAGTTCAACGTGACGGACTGACTATCAAAACACTTTGGCGCCAAAAAGGTGCCATAAGGCCCAATACGCCTCTACAATAAACTCCAAAAAGTATTTCATGAATATTGCACTCATTCCCGTAGATCTTGGCAGCAATGGCGGAACCGTAGCCGTGGTTCCGTCCCGTGCATTGTCATGGCATCAAATTCAGTTACCCAACGGAACTCTTTCCAGTGGCTGGATGCAAGAGCGCAGCTCACCACGCCTGCGTAGCATTCTGGAAAGTCTTTTAGAAGACCAGTTGCTGGACGACCCCGCAAAAATGCACTTTGCCTTGCAGCCGCATGCCACCGATGGCACCGCCATCTGGGTTGCTGCCTGCGACAAAGAATGGCTGCGTGATGCACTTAAAAATCTACGTCGCAGCCACCACCGGCCCAGCAAACTGGCACCTGAATGGGCACCCACACCACTGTCTACCAAAAGCAAGTCGTTCTCATCCAGCAACACCAAATTGTGGGTTACAGGCAACGATGACATGGCACAAATTACCTGGGTCGATGAATCGGGGGTACACACCGTTCCATTGTCGTCCAACCATTTGGCAAATGCACAGTTGCCCGATATGGACTATCCGGATGCGGAGCTTATGGCAGAACCCGCTGCATCACATCTGGCAGAACAATTGTTCCACCGAACTGCCAGGGTCATATCTCCTGAAAATCGTCTGCGGCGCTCAGCACAATACGAGTGGAATCTAGGGCAATTTGAGTTTGCCTGGCGCAACCCATTTTTTGTTCGACTTGCTAAACGATGGTCAATTTTCTGGAGTGCCCCGGAATGGACTACTGCGCGCTATGCCATGCTGGTTGTACTGGCAGTACATATTCTGGGTCTTAATGCGCTTGCGTGGCGCTCCAACAAAGTCCTTGAACAGCAACGCACGGCGATTCGTGATGTTCTGGTTTCAACTTTTCCCAAAGTCAGCGTCATAGTCGATCCGCCGGTACAAATGGATCGGGAGCTTAGTCAGCTACGTCAGGCCAGTGGTGGATTATCGCCGCGCGACTTTGAATCGATGCTCGCTGCTTTTGGTTCATCTGCAGAGACAGTGTTAGCCAATGGAGCCGCTACAGCCATTGACTTTAGCCCCGGAGAACTACGCATCAGCGGGCTCAAATCCGATAGCCCGCTGGTAGATACCTTGAACGCCGATCTCCGTGCGCGCGGCTACACCAGCAAAATGGATGGCAATAGCCTGGTTATTTCTGTACAGGGGGCCCGATGAAAACAACACAAGCCAAAGTATGGTGGACGGCATTGCCCCTTCGCGACAAAATGCTGGTGCGCGTTGCAGCCGTGCTAGCCATCGTCTTATTTTTATGGTTGGTTGCTTTATCGCCTGCTATTCGTACTATTCGAGCCTTTGAAAGTACACAACGCGCCCAGGAAGCCAAACTCCAACAAATGCTTAACCTACAGAGCCAAGCCCAATCGATGCAAAACCTGCCCCAGGTTTCTCAGGCAGCAGCAGTAACAGCATTGGAGGTATCAATTGAACAAACCTTTGGCAACCGGGCGGAAATTATTTTTAATGGCAATAACGCCACGGTCAATGTTCGTGGCATCAGCGCCGAAGATCTGTCCCAATGGCTAAACAGCATTCGCACCAACGCGCGTACCGTGTCGGTTCAGGCTCGCTTAACACGCACCAATATCGGCTGGAACGGAAGTTTCCAGATGGTATTGCCAGCCCAATAAAAACGCTGAACTCGCATGACACTCCGCACGTCTCCCCCATCATCTAGCAGCAAAAAGCGTATTGCCTGGGGCTGGATTGTGACCGGTAGCCTCAGTGGAATAGCGTTGGTTATTGCTTTTCTGGCTCCTGCCAGTTGGTTAGCAAATTACATAGCAGAAAGCTCGCAAGCACGCTTACAACTCCTTTCACCCCGAGGCACAGTATGGAACGGCTCAGCCCAAGTCAAACTGGGTGCCGGCAAAGGCAGTATTGACGAAGCCTCCTTAACGGGACGATTGTTCTGGAAACTACGACCCAGCACCCAAGGCATTGTTTTGACACTGCAATCTGAATGCTGCATCAGCAAACCATGGCAATGGGTGATAACCCCCACCTTGCAGGGTCCACGCATCAATATTAGCGACTTACCCGCAACAGAGCCTTCCATTTGGCCAAGTGCCATACTGTCTGGCTTAGGAACCCCATGGAACACCATGCAACTGCAAGGCAGCTTGTCTCTTACCACCCGTCAATTGTCTTTGCAATGGAACCAAGGCAACTGGAACATGGTAGGACATGCGCAGCTTGATGCCATAGAGATCACCACCAGTCTTTCCACTCTCAAACCAGTGGGTAGCTACCGTTTTAGTTTGCAGGGGGGACAGTCACCCTACCTGCAACTATCCACACTGGAGGGTAGCCTGCAATTGCATGGATCCGGTTATTGGGTCAACCACAAATTACAGTTCAATGGTGAGGCCAGTGCCGAAACAGAGCGAGCCGATGCTCTGGCCAACCTTCTCAACATCATAGGCAGACGCGAAGGTGCGCGCGTCATTATTAAAATATAGGTTAACCGTATGAAACTTGCAAAATCCCGCTTTGCCCTGGCTTTGATTGTGGCACTCAATCTGGCCAACCAAGCACCCAATGCGTATTCCCAAAGCACTGTGGTAAAAAAAGGGGAGCCCATTACCCTGAACTTTACCAATGCCGAAATCGAATCGGTGGCGCGTACCATGTCAATACTCACTGGACGCAATGTGGTGGTAGACCCCCGGGTCAAAGGCACCATGAGCCTGAACACTGAAAAACCTGTAAGCCCCGGCGTTGCTTACAACCAATTTTTAGCCCTATTGCGCTTGCAAGGCTACACCGTAGTGCAAACCGAGGGGCTAGATAAAATTGTTCCAGAGGCTGATGCAAAACTGCAAAGTGGCTCAGTATCGGTAGCAGGCGAATCCGGCGCCAACTTAGCCGGCAACCAGCTGGTGACACAAATTATTCGCCTACAGCACGAAAATGCCAATAACCTGGTGGCAGTGCTGCGGCCTTTAATTAGTCCCAACAACCCGATCAACGTCAACCCCGGCAACAACTCGCTGGTGATTACCGACTATGCCGACAATTTACGGCGTTTGGCCCGCATTGTTGCTGCATTGGATATCCCCAATGCAACCGACCTAGAAATAGTGCCACTTGTCAATGCCAACGCCAGTGACTTAGCCCCATTAGTTCTGCGCCTGATTGAAAGCTCTGCCGGTGCTGGTGGCAGCGGAGGTGGTGATGCAAGTTTCAAAACCACCATAGTAGCTGAGACTCGTTCCAACGCCCTGATAGTACGCGCCGCAAACCAAGCACGCATGTCACTGGCCAAATCACTGATCCAAAAACTGGATCAACCCAGTAGCAACAGCAATGGTGCGGCGGGCAATATTTATGTGGTTTACCTTAAAAATGCCAATGCAACGCAATTGGCAACCACGCTGCGTGCAGCCACCAGTGCATCTGTAGGTGGCGCGCCAACAGGTGCCCCTAATGCTCCCTCTGCTGCTGGGCAAGGTGCTGGTAGTGCTGCTACTGGCGGACAAATCCAGGCCGATGTGGCCACCAACTCCCTGATTATTTCCGCTACCGAACCGCAGTATCGCCAGATACGTGCCGTCATTGACAAGTTAGATGCACGCCGTGCCCAGGTCTTTGTGGAAAGTTTGATTGCGGAGGTTAGTGCTGACAAGGCGGCTGAATTTGGAATTCAATGGCAAGGAGCGCTGGGTAATGCCGGCGACTCTGTTATCGGTTTGATGGGTACCAATTTTGGAGCCGCCGGAAAAAATATTATTGGCCTCTCCACCCCTAGCGCTACGGGTTTCCCTACCCCTGGTGCCGGTCTTAATTTAGGTGCTGCTAAACAAACGAATGGCGTATATGTTCTTGGTTTTCTGGCGCGTTTTCTGGAAAGCAGTGGCTCGGGTAACGTACTCTCCACGCCGAATTTGCTAACGCTTGACAATGAAGAAGCAAAAATCACCATCGGTCAGAATGTACCATTTGTAACCGGGCAATTTACAAATACAGGCGCATCCACAGGCTCTGTCAATCCGTTTCAAACCATTGAACGAAAAGACGTGGGTCTGACCCTCAAGTTCAAACCTCAAATAAGCGAAAATGGCACGGTTCGGCTCACCATTTTTCAAGAGGTATCTAGTGTAGCTGGCACCTCAACCAGCGGCCCCACGACAAATAAACGCACCATAGAAACCAATGTATTGGTTGAGGATGGTTCGGTAGTTGTGCTGGGAGGTTTATTGCAAGATGACTACTCCGGCACTCAGGAAAAAGTGCCAGGCCTGGGTGACTTACCGATCTTTGGAAACTTGTTCAAGAGTGAAGCTCGCGGTCGCAAAAAAACCAACCTGATGGTGTTTTTACGCCCAGTTGTAGTACGTGATGCCAGCAGCACAGAACGCCTGTCGGTTGACCGTTATGAATACATGCGCGGCAGACAAGTCAGCGCACAACCCGAAGAAAGCAAACTGGTACCCATTAACGACTCCGTTATCATGCCTGAATTTCAAAATTCAAAAGCACCCGCATCTGCTAAACCCGTAGCGCCCTGAGCCCATGTTATACCCCCTACCCTACGCTTTTGCACGCTCACAGCAGTTACTGCTGGAAGATGATGACGGCAAACTCACGCTCTGGATTCACGCCATAACTCCTGCCACAGCTATCAGTGAAGTGATGCGCAAATTTCATCCAGGTACGGTCGAAGTCATAGACATGTATGCGCTCACGCAGTGCATTACTGCGGCCTATGCAGAGGGTGAGTCGAGCGCCGCATCAGTCATGAGCGAGGTTCAGGTCGATGTTGACCTCTCCAGCATGATGCAAGATATGCCGGCGGTAGAAGACTTACTGGAAACCTCGGATGACGCCCCCATCATCCGTATGCTGAATGCTCTGCTAACGCAGGCAGCACGCGATGGCGCCAGTGACATTCATATTGAACCCTACGAAAAAAACTCCAGCGTTCGTTTCAGGGTCGATGGTACGTTGCGTGAGGTCGTGGAGTTGCACCGGGCGCTGCACGCTGCATTGATTTCCCGCCTGAAAATTATGGCGGATTTGGATATTTCAGAAAAACGACTGCCTCAAGATGGTCGTATCAGCCTACGTATTGGCACACGGGCGGTAGATATTCGGGTAAGCACATTGGCCAGTACCCATGGTGAGCGTGCTGTGCTGCGTCTTTTGGACAAAAGCCAGAACAAGCTTACACTGGAGTCAGTGGGCATGCAAGGTGATGTGTTGCACCGGCTGGAAAAACTGATAGAACAACCGCATGGCATTATTCTGGTCACAGGGCCTACCGGCTCAGGTAAAACCACCACGCTGTATGCTGCATTGAGCCGGCTGGATGCCAACTCACAAAACATCATGACGGTAGAAGACCCGATTGAGTACGAACTGCCGGGAGTAGGACAAACCCACGTCAATCCCAAAATTGAACTCACCTTTGCCAAAGCCCTGCGCGCCATTTTGCGGCAAGACCCGGATGTGATCATGATTGGTGAGATCCGGGACATTGAAACCGCACAAATTGCGATTCAAGCGTCGCTCACTGGCCATCTGGTCCTGGCCACTTTGCATACCAATGATGCTACCAGTGCCATTACGCGCATGGTAGATATGGGGGTTGAGCCGTTTTTGCTTACCTCTACTCTGCGCGGCGTTTTGGCGCAGCGTCTGGTGCGTAAGCTTTGTACCCAATGCAAAGGTGCCGGCTGCACCCAATGCAGTTTGATGGGCTATGTGGGGCGTACCGGAGTATTTGAACTGCTAGTCACCAATGATGTCATTGGCTCCATGATTCACCACCGTGCCCAAGAGGAAGAAATTCGCGCTGTGGCCATCCAGGGTGGTATGGTTCTGATGCGTGACGATGGTGAGCGCTTGGTACAAGAAGGCATCACTACCCGCGAAGAACTGCTGCGGGTAGTGCGCGATTAGCGTCTTTTGCCTTTATTGTGGCTCGTAAGCCACCAGACGCGGAATTTCGTCTGGGCTAAATTTTGATTGCTGCAATTTGGCAATGGCAGCATCGCGTTCAGCGGCGGGCGCATCGGCGAGTTGCTTCATCAATTTACTGCGCTCGGCCAGATAACCATTGATTCTGGCTTTCCATGCCGCTTCTTCTCGGTCTACCTCGGCCAAGCGGGCTGCAGCTTCAGGATTAAGCGCTTTGGAGCGCATATTGTAAACATCCTGATCGCTAGCGCCTTTGGCACGCATCTCTGCAGCCCGTTGCTCTAGCAATATCACCTGACGCGGAGCATCACGCTCTTCGCGCAAAGCCTTGGGCATGGCTGCGTCCAGTGCCGCAAGCTGGTCGCGTTTTTGCTCTGCAGACAGTTTGTCGTTTTGGGCAATTTCAAGCCGCGCTATGGCATCTGTGTCGTAAGCATCTTCAAAGCCGAACATGCCTTCATTTTCTTGCGGGCTAAAAAATTTGGTACGCAAGTCTTGCATGGCTGCAAAGCGTTGCTTAATGCCCTTGATGCCGGCCTGACCCGCTGATTGCTGTGCCTGCTCTACGGTTACCAATTCGCGTTTGTAGTCCAGGTACTTGTCGAGTAATTTTTTAGCAGCATCTGCTTGAGTAGGCTTTAAACGCTTGTCCAGTTCTTCGCGTATCTGGCGCACAATTTCTTCAAGGGTTTTCTCGCCCAAGGCACTTAAGTAATAATCAAACATGCGCCGTAACTCGCCATACGGCAAACCGCCAGCGGCACTACCCGTGAACATATTTTGCGTTATGTTCCCATCGGGCGTAGTGCCGTCCATGGATTTCACAAAAGCGGCCGATGCTGCATCGCCCGACTCTGCCGGAACTGGCTCAGCATCACCCGATAAAAAATACCAGGCAGCACCAACTGCCACAACTCCGACCAAACCAATTGCCCACTGGGTACGATTTATTTGCATATATTATTGTTTCCATCATAAAAAAAACGCCGGACAGATAGTAACCTGTCCGGCGTTGATTATCCAACACTTATCAGAGGCCAGCGGTCTTCAAGCGGTTGGCGTGCTGACGGAAAATTGTCACAGGGTTGGTTTCAAACAGATTAACCAAACCTACAAACTGGTTTACTTCGTCGAGGTGGTTCATGGCGTAGTCATCACGAATAACCCGACCCAGGCGAGAATCACATGCACCTACCAGACCATCGTTCTTGGCACCCTTGTAAACCAAGGTGGTCACAGCAAACAACGGGTCGCTAATGTCCAGAACGTTGGTAACGGCTTTGGCACCACTCCATGAGTAGTAATTTACTTTATTACCATTGGTAGTTGCGCTGTAAGCACCCTCACCACATGAAGTAGTAGGAACGCCTTGCGGAAACTTCACGTTAAACGCTTTGGCTCCAGCACTGCTGAGCGACACCATGGTGGCAGCAGAGTTTTGCTGTAATTCTGGGTGGCCTGAAAGCACAGCAATGGCCTTCCCAATACCATTAACGGCCGTAGTTAACGCTTTGAAAGTAATAGAGTCTGTGGGCACAGCCCCAGACAGGATATCAGGAACGATTGCACCCTTGTTAACACCACCCACACTGGTCACCGATGCCACCAGATCGGGGCGCACACCCGCCACATAACGCGATGTGGGGCTGCCGTGGCTATGACCAATCAGGTTCACTTTACTGGCACCTGAAATAGCCAGAATTTGCTTAACTTGGGTTAACAGTTGCTCGCCACGGTACTCGGTAGAATTATTTTGCGAAATAGCTACGGTGTAAACCTTGGCACCGTTGGCACGCAGTTCAGAAGCCACGCGGTAAAAATGGTCGACGCCAGCAATGTTGTCCCAGCCCATCCAACCATGTACCAGCACAATGGGATATTTGGTTTGGGTGTAACCTGTAGTTGAAAGGGTTGCCGAAGTAGCGGCGGTTGGCACAATAGCCAAAGACATTGCCAGAGTAGCAAATAAAGATGTAATTGTTTTTTTCATGTTTCACTCCAAGAGGATGACAGAACAAAGTTAAAAGTTATCAGCAAAAGCTGTTTTTAAAAGTGTGCGACCTCTTGGGTGGGGGCGTTGTCGCGAGAGGCAAAAATTTGCTTTGTAAACAAATCTTTAGCTCTTGTTAGCACTGTTATGCTGCACTGCAGTGTAACTTTTGCGACATTTCAACCCGCTAGGGTAAACCCTAGTTTAGATCTGAGTACCTAGTTCAATTCAGTGGTGTAACTAGCCCGATACGACTGCATATTTCTAGCGTTGGCGCGCTCTGGTTCATGGTGTAAAAATGCAGTGCTGGAACGCCATAGGCTATCAATTGCTCGCACAAATCAGTGACCACATCCAGGCCAAACTCTTTGATAGATGCCACATCATCGCCATAGCTCTGCAAACGCAAGCGGATCCAGCGCGGAATCTCGGCGCCACAGGCATCGCTAAAACGCAACAATTGCGCGGAGCTGGTAATGGGCATAATGCCCGGCACAATGGGAACATTCAAACCCAGTGCATCTGCATCTGACTGAAATCGGAAATATGCATCGGCATTGTAAAAATATTGGGTAATGGCGGAGTCGGCTCCGGCTTTAACCTTGGTAGCAAAGGCCTGCAAGTCGCTGGCTGGAGATTTAGCCTGCGGATGCACCTCAGGGTAAGCAGCAACCTCAATCGTAAAGTAATCGCCGGTTTCCTGCCGAATAAATGCTACCAGGTCGCTGGCGTATTGAAACTCTCCACCCGCGCCATAACCACTGGGCAAGTCGCCACGCAAAGCTACCAGGCGTTTCACGCCCATGCTTTTAAGTGTATTGAGTTGTTCGCGTACCGTATTACGCGTCGCGCCAATGCACGAGAAGTGCGAAGCCGCACTCACACCCTCGGCCAAAATGTTACGCACTGTATTGAATGTGCCTTCTTGCGTAGAACCACCGGCGCCAAACGTGACCGAACAAAATTCGGGCTGCAAAGCATACAACTGCTGGCGTACAACACGCAGTTTTTCTGCCCCTTCAGGCGTTTTAGGCGGAAAAAATTCAAGGCTCAGAGGTATGCGCGACAAATCAGCCATGGCATGTCCTTTTTAATGTTCAATCTTGGGCAGCCAACTTGCGGCCAGCTATAAAAAACTCACGGTTACCATCGCCGCCGGCAATGGGTGAATCAAACCAATGCGTAACCTCGAGACCAAGCGCTGCAAAGGTATCACGCAGGCGCATTTCAACCAGCGGGTACATGGCTTCATCGCGCACAATACCGCCTTTGCCGACCTGGCCCGGTTGCAGTTCAAATTGCGGTTTCACCAAGGTCAAGACGATGCCGCCAAGCTTGAGAAAAGGCACTACAGCAGGCAGCACCAGCGTTTGCGAGATAAATGACAAGTCTGCCACCAGTAGGTCAAACTCGGCGTCTTCCATGCCGGCATCTGCCAAATCGTCCGTTGTTAAAGCGCGGGCATTGACGTTTTCAATGCACACTACGCGCGGGTCTGCGCGTAATTGGGGGTGTAACTGGGCACATCCCACATCCACCCCCACCACCGAAAGGGCACCAGATTGCAACAAGCAATCGGTAAACCCACCCGTAGATTGACCAACATCCAGACACGACCAACCCGTCACTGACAGTGCCACGTGCTTGAGAGCGGACTCAAGCTTGAGGCCGCCACGCGACACATAGCGCGCTTCGGCATCGTTCAAAAGCGTTAATTCGGCATCGTCTGGAACCTCATCACCATTTTTGGCCACGGTTTTCCAAACGTCCCCCTTACGCCATTGCACACCATCTGCAATCAGACGTTGTGCTTGAGAACGGGTGCTGGCAAGCTGGCGTTGTACCAGCAGTTGGTCAATTCGCATCTGAAGGTATCAATAACGGTAGGTGTTGGCCTTGTAAGGGCCGGCTTTGCTCACGCCAATGTAGGCAGCTTGCTCGTCGCTGAGTTCGGTCAGCTGCGCGCCAACTTTCTTCAAATGCAAACGCGCTACCTTTTCATCCAAATGCTTGGGCAACACATAAACCTTGCCGCTTTCGTATTCAGATGACTTGGTAAACAACTCGATTTGCGCAATGGTTTGGTTGGCAAAGCTGGACGACATCACAAAGCTGGGGTGGCCGGTGCCGCAACCCAAGTTCACCAAACGGCCTTTGGCCAGCAAAATGATGCGCTTGCCGTCCGGGAAAATCACATGGTCGACTTGGGGCTTGATTTCTTCCCACTGGCATTTATCAAGGGCAGCCACGTCAATTTCGTTGTCAAAGTGACCGATGTTGCAGACGATGGCCTGGTTTTTCATGGCGGCCATGTGGCTGTAGGTAATCACGTTTTTGTTGCCGGTAGCAGACACAAAAATATCGGCTTTGTCAGCCGCGTATTCCATGGTCACTACTTTGTAGCCTTCCATGGCAGCTTGCAGCGCGTTGATGGGGTCAATTTCTGTGACCCACACCTGGGCAGACAAAGCGCGCAGTGCTTGTGCAGAGCCTTTGCCTACGTCGCCATAGCCGGCCACTACCGCCACTTTACCGGCAACCATCACGTCAGTTGCGCGTTTGATAGCGTCTACCAATGATTCGCGGCAGCCATACAGGTTGTCGAACTTGCTCTTGGTAACAGAGTCATTGACGTTAATGGCACGGAATGCCAGCGTGCCCTTGGCTGACATTTCGTTCAGGCGCAGTACGCCGGTGGTGGTTTCTTCGGTGACGCCGATGATATGTTTCAGGCGGCGGCTGTACCATGTCGGGTCAATTTTCAGCTGGGCCTTGATGGCATTGAACAGGCAAATTTCTTCTTCGCTACCGGGGTTGTTGAGCAGGCTGATGTCGGTTTCCGCACGGGTGCCCAAGTGCATGAGCAAAGTAGCATCGCCACCATCGTCCAAAATCATGTTGGGGCCTTCAGCGTCAGAGCCTTTGGCACCGAATTCAAAAATGCGGTGGGTGTAGTCCCAGTAGTCAGCCAAAGTTTCGCCCTTATAAGCAAAAACCGGGGTACCGCGCTCTACCAAGGCTGCCGCAGCATGGTCTTGTGTGGAGAAAATATTGCAAGATGCCCAGCGCACTTCGGCACCCAGGGCTTGCAATGTTTCTACCAGCACCGCAGTTTGAATGGTCATGTGCAAAGAGCCGGTAATACGGGCACCTTTAAGAGGCTGCGCAGCGTCAAATTCTTCACGGATAGCCATCAAACCGGGCATTTCGGTTTCGGCAATATTGAGTTCTTTACGACCCCAAGCAGCAAGGCTTAAGTCGGCAATGGCGTAATCAGGGGTAGGAACGGATGCTAATACGGCGCTCATGGGTAACTCCAAGTACGGTTTTAAATTACCACGATGCTGCGCGTTATAGCGCTTGTGAGCACTCACCGCACAGCATAGTGGGTGAGCGTCGTTGGAAAGATCCGAGCCTCGTTCACGGGTGTGAACTGCAACGCTCCTCGGAATTTATGATTATATACCGATCCAGTGCAATGCCTGCACAAATCCAATGCTCTCAATCGCACCCGCCATAGGGGCTTTGCATTATTGAACGCGAGGGCGTGAAGCATGGTTCGGAGCGGGTTACAAATTGCACCAAAAAAGTAATATATATGCACTAATATTGGGATTAATACAAAAGGCGCACCAATATAGTTCAATGTAAACAGCAGATGCACAATCATGATGCATAACTTTCATGCAAAATTACCTGTTTAATTTCAATTGTTTACATGTATAAATTGGGGTAAAAAAACGTATTAAATTGGTTCTTTGGCAAATAGATTTCTGCTAAATTAATAACATGGAACACATTTTGCTATCCATACAAATAGGTTCTCAAGGTTTAACGCTTACCATTATTTAAATCTATTTAATTTCCATGTTGTCAACTGATGTGCAGGCCTTAATGCAGAGTATTGCCACGGAGCTCGCGTTCGTGGAAACAAGTGGCGCCACCAGCCTAAAGCAAATCGGCGAATACGTGTTACGTATCAAACGGCTCTACGGCACAGCACCCGCCTCTGACATCAACGAAGAACTCAACTGGTTTGACTTTGCCCAACAAACCGAATTTCAGGGGCTTGAATTTTTACCCGCCGAAAAATTAGATGCCCTGCACCAGTGGTACGAGCGATTAGAAGCCGCTCTGCACCATTGGAACACGCATGCCGCTACTCAAAAGCAACAATCCACCAGCAATGCACCCCCAAGCAATGATGATCTAAACACAGATAGCGTGAGCACCGCAGAACTGCCTTTGACACTTAACATCGAGGAAGATGCAGACCTGCTGCACGAGTTCTGCAACGAAGGCCGCGACCTGTTGATCAATATTGAGCAAGGCATTCTGGTTCTGGAAGAAAACCCTGACCATGTTGATACGCTTAACCTGGTATTCCGGGCCTTTCATACCTTTAAAGGCAACGCCGGCTTTTTAGGGCTGACCGCTATTAAAAACCTGGCGCATGAGTTGGAGTCTTTGCTTGACGCAGCTAGGCGTGGCACCCTACCCATTACAACGGGTGTCATTGAGTTGATTTTGACGGGTGCAGATACATTTAAAAATTTTGTCGAGCACATTGGTGCAAGACTCAAAGGCACGCCTGCACAACAACTGCCCGAAATACCCACGCTTAAGCTTTTAGCCAATGTCAAAGCCTATCTGAATGGTGACACTCCGTCAGTCGAACCGACGGCACAAGAACACCCCATCACTACAATCAATAACGCGGTAGCTGTCGCCAACATGGCCGCTATCCCGCTCGAGGAAACCGTGCTTTCAGAGCCGGAGACCACCGCAACCAAACCCACCGCGCCCATCATGAGCCCCAGCCCTGTACGCACTGTGCAGGCTGTAGGCACCGAGGGTATACCCAGCTTTGTCAAACTGGATACAGAAAAAATTGATGCTCTGGTCGATTTGGTGGGCGAACTGCTTATTGCCCAATCGATGGTGGTACAACACCCGGAAGTATTGAAATTACCAGACCGTGATCTGGCGCGTTACTTACGCCAATTGGCACGCATTACCACCGATCTGCAAAAAAATGCCATGTCCTTGCGTATGGTACCCATCAGAGGCGCATTCCAAAAAATGAACCGCTTGGTACGTGACCTAGCAGCAAGCCAGGGCAAGCTGATTCAGTTGCAATTGGTCGGTGAAGAAATTGAACTCGACCGCAATATTGTGGAGCAACTCGGCGACCCCCTTGTGCACATGGTTCGCAACTCGGTAGACCATGGCATTGAATTACCCCATATCCGCGCCGCCCAAGGTAAGCCCGAAATGGGCACTATCCGCCTACATGCCCTGCACCAAGGCGGTGGTATTGTGATTCGCATCAGCGACGATGGCAAAGGCATGGACAAACAGAAGATACTGGCAAAAGCCACTGAACGCGGTTTGGTCGGTTCTGACTTTATTCCCAATGAAAAAGATGTTTTTGAACTGATTTTTGCACCGGGATTTTCTACCGCCGACACCGTGACCGACATTTCGGGTCGCGGGGTAGGCATGGACGTAGTGCGTGGCTGCATCAGCCGTTTGCGTGGACGCATTGAAGTGCAATCCACCCCCGGACAAGGCTCTGATTTTACGATTCGCCTGCCGCTTACACTGGCCATTATTGACGGCATGCTGGTGGGCATTGGCAACGAACGTTTTATTATTCCAACGCTTTCGATCCGCGAGTCCTTCCGCCCGCAACCCGATATGCTAG
>CALPVM020000003.1 GCA_943327015.2 Akkermansia muciniphila | reverse complement strand
TTTATTCCGCTTGGCACAAGACCTGAAAGCCAAACGCGAAGTAGTGCGCGGCAAGCCGGAAAACTTTAACCGCCCAGACTACAACTTTAAGCTGCTGCTTGCCAAAGGCTCAGAACCGCAAGGTGATGAAGAAGTACACATCAGTACCCGTCAACGCGGCGCTCCTCTGGATTTGATGGTGGCAGAAGCCATGATTCTGGCCAATAGCACTTGGGGCAGTTGGATGGCAGAACTGGGCGTACCCGCTATTTACCGCAGCCAAGCCTCTATGGCGCCGGGGGTTAAGGTGCGTATGGGCACCAAAGCTTTGCCCCATGCCGGCATTGGTGTAAAAAGTTATGCATGGAGCACATCGCCCCTACGCCGCTATACCGACTTGGTCAACCAGTGGCAAATTATTGCTTGCGCCCGCCATGGCAGAACAGCCGCACTCGCAGCCCCTTTCAAACCGAAGGATGCGGAACTTTTCAGCATCATCTCCAGCTTTGACGCTGCTTACAGCGCCTACAACGGCTATCAGAATGCCATGGAGCGTTTTTGGACGCTGCGCCATGTGCAACAAAAAGGCATTGTTGAAGTGGTAGCGCTTGTATTTAAAGACAATATGGTGCGTGCCGAGGATATCCCTTTGGTGCTTCCGGTACTGGGTGCACAAGGCCTGCCACGTGGCGCACGGTTACGGGTCAAGCTCGGCGCCATTGATCTGGTAACTTTGGATGTTACCGGCACGGTGCTCGAACGCCTTGACGCCGCAACAGATTCCAACACTGGTGCGGAAGACGTGCAGGACGATGAAGAAGTTGCCGGACCAATTGCCATTGCCATGGACGTCAACGAAGTGCCGGAGCCTTCCGGCGATAATGCTGCACCGTGAACTTTCTGCGATCTTTAAGCACACTGCAACTCGCCCTATTTGCATCCATTGCGGTGCATGCGGTGCTATTGACGGTTCGCTTTGTAGACCCCGAATCGTTCAATCGGGTGTTTAATGACGCACCGCTCGAAGTCATATTGGTGAACTCCAAAACCAACGAAACCCCGGAAAAAGCAAAAGCGATTGCACAAACTTCGATGGCGGGTGGGGGCGACACCGATGAAGGTCGCGCCTCAAGCCCAATGCCACTGTCCGCACTCAACGACTCAGGCAACCACCTCGAAGAAGAAACTGCGCAGCATCTGCAGAATCTGGAACTGCAGCAGCAAATGCTGCTAACCCAGGTAAAAAAACAACTAGCGGCACTACCGCCCATAGATCCCCGGGTTGCTGCAACCAAGGCAGAAATGGCCGAGCGTGAAGAAAAACGCCGTCAGTTAATTAAACTGCTAGCCGAGATTGAGCGTCGCATTAATATGCAAAATGCCAAGCCCAAAAAGCGCTATGTCAGCCCCTCGGTGCGCGAAGAAGTCTATGCTGTGTATTATGACGAAGTTCGCCGATCTATTGAAGACCGTGGCACCGAGCGTTTTCCGCAGTCACGCGGACAAAAATTGTATGGCGAGCTCACCATGTCGGTCACCATCAACCACAATGGCAAGATTGTGGAAACTCGCATTGAACAAAGCTCCGGCAACGATGTACTGGACAAACAATCGCGTTCCATTGTGTACAGTGCCGGGCCGTTTCGCAAATTTCCTAAAGCTATGCGCCGCCAGTCGGACCAGATTGTGATTGTTTCGCTGTTCCGGTTCACGCGCGACGAAACACTGGAAGCCAAGGTCTCTGCATCCCCATGAAACTGCTTGTACGTTTTTTGCTGCTGTGCGTGTTAGCTATGACGGCGTTACAACTGTATTTTGCTGTGCGCATTGCCCTGATGGCAGTTATCGACCCCGAATCCACGGCGTTTCAGCGCTCTGAAATGCGGCAAGTTGCCGCCAAAACCGGAGAACTACCCTGGCGGCAACAATGGGTCCCTTACGACCAGATTTCCAACAACTTGAAACGTGCTGTCATTGCCTCTGAGGACGATGGCTTTAGTCAACACGATGGCGTAGATTGGGAAGCCCTGGAAAAAGCCTGGGAAAAAAATGCCAAAGCTGAACAGCGTGCCGCTGCACGGATCGCCAAAGCATCGCCCAAAGCGCTGGCAAAAAAACCTCCCAAACCACCGAAAATTGTGGGCGGATCCACCATTACCCAGCAACTGGCTAAAAACCTATTTTTGTCGGGGGAGCGTAATCTGCTGCGCAAAGGGCAGGAGTTTGTTTTTACTCTCACGCTGGAGCTTTTTTTAAGCAAACAGCGTATCTTAGAAATCTACCTCAACCACGTGGAATGGGGTGAGGGAGTGTTTGGCGCGGAGGCTGCGGCACGGCATTATTTTCGCAAACCTGCATCACAACTCAGCGCCTATGAGGCAGCCCGTTTAGCGGTGATGCTACCACGCCCTAAGTATTTTGAAAAAGTTCCGCAATCTTCTTACCTTGCCAACCGCGCCGGCATTATTACCGGGCGTATGGGTGAGGCGCGTTTACCTTAAAACCCTTTTCTTGCCTGTATCATCACCACCATGCTAGCTAAACTCATGAGTATGTTTTTATTGGGATTGATCCGGATTTTGACCGGCTCCCAAGCACGTTGGTTGGGCTGTCCTCCCAAGGCAGAACAGCGTATTTATTTTGCCAACCATCAAAGCCACGCCGATCTGGTGATGATCTGGGCGGCATTGCCGCTCGAATTGCGCAGTGTCACCCGCGCGATTGCTGCTAAAGACTACTGGACCAAAACGCCCTTTAAACAGTGGCTGACTTCTGCAGTTTTCAACGTCATTTATGTATCGCGTGACCGGACTTCGGACGAAGACCCGCTCGAGCCTTTGTTTGAAGCACTTTCCAATGGTGACTCCATTATTTTGTTCCCTGAAGGCACGCGCGGTTTTACCGGCACGCCCCAAGCATTCAAAGCCGGGCTCTACAACTTGGCTGTCAAGTGTCCCAACGCCGTACTGGTTCCCACTTGGATTAACAATGTGCAACACGTATTACCCAAGGGCGAGGTAGTGCCGGTACCGGTGCTGTGCTCGGTAACGTTTGGCAAACCCATAACGCTAGGCGAGGGTGAAGACCGCCATGCGTTTTTGGAGCGCGCCCGCAACGCTGTGATAGCTCTGCGCAACGCCTAAGGAACACGGATGTACCACTACCTCAAAAGCCTGACACCCACGCAACAAATCGGCGCACTGTTTGTGATTGTGTTTGGATTGCTGCTGATTTCCAGCGCTGTAACCTTTATGCTGTCACTGCGCGAGCACTCTGACGATGCCAAGGGCGAGACCTGGCGCAACGAAATCAAAAGCCTAGACGGCATTATCAAAGCCAGCTGGTTTATGGTGCTAATTTTCTGGATCAGCTGGGTTACAGGCAACTGGGTAGCATTAACGCTGTTTGGACTGGTATCTTTCTTTGCCCTGCGCGAATTCATGACACTCTCCCCCACCCGGCTGGGCGACCACCGTAGCCTAGTGTTGGCTTTTTTTGTGATTTTGCCTCTGCAATACTGGCTGATTGCAAGCGAACACTTCGACATGTTTGCAGTGTTTATACCTGTTTATGCCTTTTTGGCGCTACCCTTGGCCAGTGCGTTGGCCAACGATCCGGAGCGCTTTCTGGAGCGCAATGCCAAACTGCAATGGGGCATTATGGTCTGCATTTACGGCATGAGCCATGTGCCGGCATTGCTGCTGCTCAAGTTTCCGGGCTACGACAACAAAAATGCATTCATGGTGTTTTTTCTGGTCATGGTGGTGCAAATTTGCATGGTGACACAGCATCTTGCCTCGCGCAAATTGCAACGCAAACCAGTCGCGCCCGCCATCAGTCAAAGCTTTAACTGGGTCAGTTGGGGCATAGGTATTTTTGTAGCCAGCCTATGCGGGGCCTTGTTAGCGGGCATTACCCCTTGGGTTCCAGGCACAGCCTTTGCGTTTGCGTTTATTGCCTGCCTGGCAGGTTCTATGGGACATTTTGTTATGAAAGCACTCAAGCGTGATCGCAATATTCCGAGTTGGGGCGCGCAAGGCCAATCTGTAACAGGTGCCGTAGGACTGCTGGACCGGGTAGATGCTCTATGCTTTGCTGCACCAGTGTTTTTTCACTCGATGCGCTGGCATTTCAATATTTAATCGTCTATGCGCATATTGGGCATTGACCCCGGTCTGCGCACCACGGGCTTTGGTGTGGTGGATGTGTCGGGGTCTGAGGTGCATTACGTGGCCAGCGGCACTATTAGCACCATCGGTGCTGCCAGCAAGGCGTTGCCCGAACGTTTAAAAATCCTGTTTGACGGTGTCTCTGAAGTCGTGCAAAGCTACCAGCCAAACTGCGCCTCGGTTGAGATTGTGTTTGTCAACGTCAATCCGCAATCGACTTTGCTACTAGGGCAGGCACGCGGCGCGTTAATTACCGCCTTGGTAACCAGCAATCTGCCAGTGATGGAATACACCGCCTTGCAAATGAAACAAGCCGTGGTGGGCTATGGCCGTGCCAGTAAAGAACAAATTCAGATTATGGTGCAGCACTTGCTACGACTACCGGGCTTGCCGGGCCCGGATGCTGCCGATGCACTAGGGCTGGCCATCACCCACGCCCATGCCGGCAAAGCCATGGAACGCATGGCGCGCGCCGATATTTTGGGCAGTGGAAATTCCAGCTATAAAGCCGGCCGCAGGCGCTGAATTGCCACGGCCTCTTGGGCTAACTACCAGGATGGAACCAATTTTGTAAATCCAGCGGGTGCTTTGCTACTGTCATCAAACGTCACGACCTCCCAGGATTCGGGCTGCGCTTCTAGTTGCCGCAATAACTTGTTGTTCAAGGCATGACCGGAGCGGTGCGCACTGTAGCTGGCGAGCAAGGGTTTGCCAAGAATGTACAAATCGCCCATAGCATCCAGAATTTTGTGTTTAACAAACTCATCGTCATAACGCAAGCCTTCGGCATTGAGCACTTTGTAGTCGTCCATCACAATGGCATTATCCAACCCGCCGCCCAGCGCCAGCCCGTTAGCACGCATCATTTCAACGTCTTTGGTAAAGCCGAATGTTCTGGCGCGACCGATCTCTCGAGCGTAAGTGCCCGAACCCAAGTCGAACTCGACTTGCTGGCCGGTGGAGTCCACTGCAGGGTGGTTAAAGTCAATCTGAAAATTAAGCTTAAAACCGTGGTAAGGCTCCAGCCGCGCCCATTTTTCGTTATCTCCTGCGCCTTCCCGCACTTCTATCGGCTGCAAAACCCGCACGAATTTACGCGGTGCATTTTGTACAACGATACCCGCACTTTGCAACAAATATACAAAGGAAGCCGCAGAGCCATCCAATATCGGAATTTCCTCGGCTGTGATGTCCACCACCAAATTGTCAATACCCAGCCCGACACAGGCCGACATCAGGTGTTCTACCGTATGCACCTTGGCATTACCCTGCGACAGCGTAGATGCCAAACGGGTATCTGTAACCGACATGGGAGATACGCGAATATCGTCCGCATGCGCCAAATCCACCCGCCGGAACACAATACCGGTATCCGGCTCTGCCGGATGCAAGGTAATCTCGACCCGCTGCCCACTGTGCAACCCCACCCCAACGGCATGGGTTATGGACTTCAATGTACTTTGCTTAAGCACGCTTAGTCAGCCTGCTTACGCAGGAACGCTGGTATTTCGTAATCATCCATACCGCCGCTGGACAATGCATCTACCTTGGCTGCCGCTTGGGTACGGTTGGTACGCCACACGCTGGGTCGCTCGTAGTCCTGTTGCACTGTACCTGTGGACATGGGCGCCATAACGCTGGTTGGGCTGGCAACATTGTTCAATGTGGGCACGGTAAACGGTGTGTTGTCGGTACCTGTGCGCAACACCTGCAGCGGAGGTGCCGTGCGGCGGGCAGATTGACGGCTCAAACCGGTAGCCACC
The DNA here is from genome assembly GCA_943327015.2 of Akkermansia muciniphila. Lineage (GTDB taxonomy): Bacteria > Pseudomonadota > Gammaproteobacteria > Burkholderiales > Burkholderiaceae_C > Allorhodoferax. The sequence goes on along the minus strand of CALPVM020000003.1, from coordinate 25,039 downwards.
ACTGTCACGCGGATGTCGTCTTTCAGGCTGTCGTCGTAGGCAGTTCCATAAATCACATGCGCATCTGGTGAAGCATAGGCACGAATCGTGTTCATGGCCAAACGTGACTCTGACAACTTCAGGGAACCCTTAGCTGCTGTAATCAGCACCAACACACCCTTAGCGCCAGACAGGTCAATACCTTCTAGCAACGGACAGGCTACCGCCTGATCGGCTGCGATACGCGCACGGTCAGGGCCGCTGGCAACAGAAGTACCCATCATGGCTTTACCGGGCTCGCCCATCACGGTGCGAACGTCTTCAAAGTCGACGTTCACATGGCCGGGCACATTGATAATTTCGGCTATACCGCCAACGGCATTTTTTAAAACGTCATTGGCTTGGGCAAAGGCTTCGTCTTGCGTTATATCGTCACCCAAAACTTCCAGCAGTTTTTCATTGAGCACCACAATCAATGAGTCGACATTGGCCTCGAGTTCAGCCAGTCCGCCATCTGCATTGTCCATGCGGCGTTTGCCTTCAAACTCAAATGGCTTGGTCACTACGCCCACGGTCAAAATACCCATTTCCTTGGCTACACGCGCAATCACCGGCGCAGCACCAGTGCCGGTACCACCTCCCATGCCAGCGGTAATAAACAGCATGTGAGCCCCTTGGATGGCAGCACGGATATCGGACTCGGCCAGTTGCGCCGATTCGCGTCCTTTATCGGGTTTGCTACCTGCGCCCAGACCAGTTCCACCCAACTGAATGGTTTTGTGTGCCGAGCTGCTGCCCAGTGCCTGTGCATCGGTATTGGCACAAATGAATTCGACGCCGCCCACAGCGGTTTTAATCATGTGTTCCACGGCGTTACCGCCACCACCACCGACTCCAATGACCTTGATCTGGGTCCCTTGGTTAAATAGTTTGTCTTCAATCATTTCTATGGCCATTACGTTCTCCTTGGATTTCAAAAAAAGTTAAAAATAAAAATAAAAATAAATTTCAAAAATTAAGTGCACACCATTCACATCCAGAGCTGCATGGCGGGCCTGCACAGCACCAATACCCATGCAGACCATGCGCTTTTGCTCGCAAAATATTCTGCATAGTTAAAAATTTCCTACAAACCAGTCGCGCACTTGGCCCAACACAGTCTTCATGGAGCCCGCTTTTTGCGCTACTTTTAAGCCTCGCATGCGTGCCATTCGGGCTTCTTCCAACAAGCCCATCGCAGTTGCGGAACGTGGCTGTGCCACCATGTCGGCCAAAGCGCTGGAGTATTTGGGTATACCGCGGCGCACCGGTTTTAGAAATATGTCTTCTGCCAGCTCCACCATGCCAGGCATGATGCAACTACCACCGGTAAGCACAATGCCGGATGACAGTACTTCTTCATAGCCCGAGTCGCGCAATATGTTCTGCACCAGGGTAAAAATTTCTTCAATGCGCGGCTCTATCACGCCTGCCAGTGCCTGACGGCTCAGCATGCGTGGCCCCCGGTCGCCCAAACCGGGTACTTCGACCTGAATATCAGGGTCTACCAGCAACTGCTTTGCGTGGCCGCTTTCAACCTTAATCTCTTCTGCGTCTTTGGTGGGCGTGCGTAACGCCATCGCGATATCGCTGGTGATCAGATCACCTGCAATCGGTATCACCGCGGTGTGCCGGATCGCGCCATTGGTGAAAATCGCTACGTCGGTTGTGCCAGCACCAATGTCCACCAGAGCCACGCCGAGTTCGCGCTCGTCTTTGGTAAGCACCGACATGCTGGACGCCAACGGGTTGAGCATCAGTCGATCTACTTCCAAACCGCAGCGGCGCACACACTTGATAATATTTTCCGCGGCGCTTTGGGCACCTGTGACGATGTGCACTTTGGCCTCCAGCCGTATGCCGCTCATACCTATCGGCTCGCGCACGTCCTGCCCATCAATAATGAATTCTTGCGGCTCCACCAGCAGCAAGCGCTGATCGGTAGAGATATTAATGGCAGTGGCCGTTTCAACCACACGCGACACATCGGCCTGCGTTACTTCGCGGTCTTTAACCGCCACCATCCCGCTGGAGTTGATGCCACGAATATGGCTGCCGGTAATGCCGGTGTACACCCGCGTGATTTTGCAGTCGGCCATCAGCTCGGCTTCTTTTAAAGCCTGCTGAATGCTTTGCACCGTAGCGTCAATGTTGACCACCACTCCGCGTTTAAGTCCGTTGCTTGGCGCCACCCCCAGACCTGCGAGCTTGAGCTCGCCTCCAGGCATGATCTCGGCTACCACGGCCATGACCTTGGCAGTGCCAATATCCAGCCCTACAACCAAATCTTTATATTCTTTTGCCATGCATGCACCTGTTTGTTCGATTAACCTTAATTGCCTTGGGAATTAGGCCCTTCGGCCACCAGCGTACTCACCCCATGGATTCGTATGGCATAACCATTTTGGTGACGCAAATCCACCGACGCTAAAGCTGTGTTGGGCCTGCCATAGCGGCTGGTAACCTGCGTTACGGTGCTCAGAAACCGAACACTGGCGGACTCAATACTCTCTTTATCTGATCTACCCAATTCAACCACCGTACCCGAATCAAGTCGGGCGCGCCAACTGCCACGGGCTGACAATTGCAATTCTTCCAATGACAATGCTGCGCGCTCAAAATGCGGCGCCAGCAGTTGGTACATTTCCAGTACAACAGCACTTTGGTTTTCGGGCCCATTGAGTCTCGGCAGGCTATCCTGTTCAATTTCACCCACATTGGCCTCAAATACTTCGCCAAACGAATTGAGTAGTTTGGAGTCGCTTTCTGAGCCCCAAAAGGCCACCACCTGGTGCTCCTGCAATTCGACCTTGAGTCGGTTCGGAAACACCCTATGCACTACAGCCGAGCGTACCCATGGCATGGACTCAAACGCATCGCGCACTTCCATCAAGTCAATATGAAACAAAGATCCCGTTATATGCGGCGTTACATTGGCACGCAAGGTTACAGCGTTATGGTGCTCCACATCTCCCACGACCTGTACAGCGCGAATATTAAACACCGGCATTCGCGCCACCCAGCGTACTCCTGCAGCAATAACCAGTATGCACAACACCGCATACAACAGCCAGGTGGCTGTTTGCATCAGGCGTACATCCAGGGGTATGACCTTGGTTTGGCTCATTAACGTACCTTTGCATCGGTGCTTGCATGCGCCAGTACGCGCAAACACAAATCCTCAAATCCTAGGTTTCGCGCACGTGCCGACATCGGAACCAGCGAGTGCCCGGTCATCCCAGGAGAGGTGTTGATCTCCAGCAGGTAGGGCTTACGGGTAGCACGATCAATCATGACATCGGCCCGTGCCCAACCCCGGCACCCCAGCACTTCATAAGCGCGGCATGCCATTTGTGCGATGGTGTGGTATTCAGCGTCAGGTATTTTGGCTGGAACAATGTACTGGGTGGTGTCATTAAAGTACTTGTTCTGGTAATCGTAATTACCGCCCGGTGCTACGATCTGAATAATCGGAAACGCCTCCGGCGCATGGGTTGCACCCAAAATCGGGCAAGTCACTTCATCGCCATCTATAAACTGTTCGCACAGCACTTGGGCATCGTGTTGTGAGGCAAGCCGGTAGGCCTCCTCGCATTGGTCTGCGGTAAATACTTTAGTCAAGCCGATGGTAGATCCTTCGCGTGCCGGCTTAACAATCATGGGTGCACCCAACTCGGCCAATGCAGCGCGGGTCTGCTCGGCGTTGGTGACTTGCTTCCAAGCGGGTGTAGACAAGCCTTCTGCACGCCAGATGCGTTTGGTCATGACTTTATCCATGGCAATAGCCGAGGCCATCACTCCCGAGCCGGTGTAGGGGATATCCAGCAACTCCAGTGCTCCCTGCACTGTTCCATCTTCGCCGTAGCGGCCATGCAAAGCTATGAAACATCTTGCATAACCTTCTCGTTTGAGGTCGCCCAGATCACGCTCAACGGGGTCAAAAGCATGTGCGTCAACACCTTGGCTGCGCAGAGCCTGAAGTACGGCTTGACCCGACATGAGTGACACCTCCCGCTCAGCAGAGCGTCCGCCCATGAGTACCGCCACCTTACCAAATTGATTGTCTTGAATTTCCATTTTTACTCCATGGCCTAACCCGCCATACGCCCCAACAAATCTACAATTTTTGCAGGCACCGCACCAATCGACCCCGCGCCCATACACAACAGCACATCGCCCTCCTTCGCGTTATTGACTGCAGTCTGAGGCATGTCGGCTATCTGATCTACAAAAATAGGCTCAACCTTTCCAGCAATACGCAAGGCACGGGCTAGTGCGCGTCCATCGGCGGCCACGATGGGCGCCTCGCCTGCGGCATACACCTCAGCCAGCAGCACCGCATCGGCTTGGGCTATGACCTTAACAAAATCTTCAAAGCAATCGCGCGTGCGTGAATAGCGATGCGGCTGGAACGCCAGGACCAAACGTCGCCCCGGAAATGCACCACGTGCAGCCGCGAGCGTGGCAGCCATCTCCACCGGGTGGTGTCCGTAATCATCGATGACGGTGACTTCGCCGCCCGATGGCAGTGGCAAATCACCATAACGCTGAAACCGCCGCCCTACACCCTTGAACTCTGCCAGCGCCTTGCATACTGCTGCATCTGGGATATTCAATTCCACGGCAACAGCAATCGCAGACAAAGCATTGAGCACGTTGTGCATGCCGGGCAGGTTGAGCACTACGTCCATATCAGGCAATGTAATGCCGTTACGACGCAGCACTGTAAAGTGCATTTGCCCATGCACCGCACGCACGTTAATGGCTCGTACTTGGGCTTGTTCATTCAGTCCGTAGCTGGTTACCGGGCAAGTCACATCATCGACAATATCACGCACTGCTGCATCGTCGGTGCACAAAATAGCGGTTCCGTAGAACGGCATGCGGTGCAAAAAGTCTACGAATGCCTTTTTCAGCCTTCCAAAATCATGGCCATAGGTTTCCATGTGGTCGGCATCAATATTGGTAACCACTGCCATGACCGGCAACAGGTTCAAAAAGGATGCGTCGGACTCGTCAGCCTCGACCACAATGTGCTCGCCACTGCCCAATCGGGCGTTGGCTCCGGCACTGTTTAATCGCCCACCAATCACAAAAGTCGGGTCAAGTCCGGCCTCAGCCAACACACTAGCCACCAGACTGGTTGTGGTGGTTTTGCCGTGGGTGCCCGCAATGGCAATGCCTTGTTTAAGGCGCATTAATTCTGCCAGCATCAGGGCGCGCGGCACAATCGGGATATGCATAGCACGTGCTTGCAACACTTCTGGATTATCCGGCTTGACGGCTGTGGACGTTACCACTGCATCGGCACCTGCCACATTGCTTGCACTGTGTCCGACTTGGGTTTGAATACCCAACGAGGCCAAGCGCTGTAACACAGCACTATCGGACAAATCAGAACCCGAAATGGTGTAACCCAAGTTGTGCAGCACCTCGGCTATGCCCGACATACCGGAGCCACCGACCCCCACAAAATGAATGTGTTTAACTGCGTGTTTCATACCACTATCTCCTCACAAGCTGCCACTATTTTTTCAGTGGCATGCAGTTGTTGCATGTTTTTGGCCTGCTCTGCCCGCGCCAGTAATTCAGCACGGTTGATTGTTGACAAAAATGCAGCCAATACTTCAGGGCTTAATTCGTGTTGCTGCATCATCCAGCCTGCCCCTTGGTCGACCAGAAATCGGGCGTTATATGTTTGGTGGTCATCCACTGCGAACGGGAACGGCACAAACATTGCCGCCACCCCAATTGCGGCCAACTCGGTCACGGTGCTGGCCCCTGCACGGCAAATTACCAAGTCTGCATCGGCAAACACCTGCGCCATGTTGTCAATGAAAGGCAAAATAGTAGCTTCCACCTTTGCGGCAGCATAGTTACTGCGTAAAGCCTCGAGCTGTTTTTCACCGCTTTGGTGCGTGATGTGCGGCATCATGGCAATAGGCAGTTTGGCCACTGCCTGGGGCACAATATCGTTAAGAGCTTTGGCGCCCAAGCTACCACCCACCACCACCAAGCGTAGCGGCCCGGTGCGCCCCGCAAAGCGCTCTTTCGGCGACGCTTGTTGCAAAAATTCCGACCGCAAAGGGTTGCCCACCCACTCGCCTTTTCCAAGCACAGCTGGAAATGCACAAAACACACGGCGCGCCAGCAGAGCCAGCACTTTGTTGGACAGCCCCGCCACCGAGTTTTGTTCGTGCAACACCACGGGCTTGCCGGCAACTGCAGCCACCAAACCCGCTGGTAGCGTAATGTAACCACCCAAGCCTAGAACCACATCAGGCTTGACGCGGCGCAACACCTGTACGCTTTGCCACAGGGCACGCAATAAGCGCCATGGCAACATCATCAATGTTTTTAATCCTTTACCGCGCACACCAGAAAAATCCACCAGTTCCAATGGTATTGCGCGCTGCGGCACAAGACGGCTTTCCATGCTGTTGGGCGCTCCGAGCCAATGCACACGCCAACCACGTTCTTGTAAAGCGTGGGCTACCGCTAAACCCGGAAAGATATGCCCTCCGGTGCCGCCGGCCATCACCAATGCACAAGGTTGCTGCTTCATGCCACCACCCTCCTTCCGTGCATCAGTTGTCGGTTTTCGTAGTCAATGCGCAGCACCACTGCCAAGGCAATAAGGTTCATTAAAATGGCAGAGCCGCCGTAGCTCATGAGTGGCAAGGTCAAACCCTTGGTAGGCAAGGCACCTAGATTCACACCCATATTAATGAACGACTGAAAACCCATCCAGATACCCACACCCTGAGCCACCAGCCCGGCAAATACACGGTCCAGCGCAATGGCTTGTCGACCTATGCTCATGATGCGACGGGTGAGCCACAAGAAAAATCCGATAATGATGAGCACTCCCAACAGGCCAAATTCTTCGCCTATTACAGCCAGTAAGAAGTCGGTATGGGCCTCTGGCAACCAATGCAGCTTTTCTACGCTACCACCCAAGCCCACGCCAAAAATTTCTCCGCGACCAAAGGCAATCAAGGAATGCGACAGTTGGTAACCTTTTCCGAGTGCATGCTTTTCTGTCCAAGGGTCGAGGTAAGCAAAAATGCGCTCACGCCGCCAATCACTTAGCGCAATCATCAAGCCAAACGCTATGACCAATATTAAAGCTATCAGAAAGAACATACGGGCATTTACGCCACCCAAAAACAATATACCCATGGCAATCACCGCAATCACCATAAATGCACCCATGTCAGGCTCTGCCAACAGCAACAAACCCACCACGGCCACTGCTACAGCCATGGGCAGTACCGCTAAAAAAAACCGCTCTTTTACCGCCATCTTGCGATCCATGTAGTTGGCTGCGTACAACAGCACCGCCAACTTAGCAAACTCGGACGGTTGAAAGTTAATAATGCCCAACGAAATCCAACGGCGAGCACCATTGACCCCTTTGCCGATAAACGGCAGCAATACGGCAATCAGGCAAAGCAGTGAACCAATAAACAACCAGGGCGCTGCTTTTTCCCAGCGGTCTACCGGCACCTGAAAAGCCAATAATGCGGCTACCAATGCCACACTGATGGACATGGCGTGACGCATGACAAAATGGGTATGGGTGTAAAGCGAAAACTTGGGGTTATCCGGCATGGCAATCGAGGCCGAATACACCATAACTAAGCCCCACAAGAGCAGAGTGACCACAACCCACATGAATGGCTGATCGTAACCACGCACCTGAAGACTGGGCGAATCCGCACCAAACGAACCATGTCCTCCTATACGCACAGGCAGCACCGTTTCGGCAGCTTCTTTTTTGCGGCCAATCCAATCCATCCATGTGCTGCGTAGTGCCATCATGCAGGCAGCTCCATATCTGCACCCTGTGCTATGGCTAAGCTTCGTACAGCATGGCAAAACACCGTTGCGCGGTGTTCGTAGTTTTTGAACATATCAAAACTGGCACACGCAGGAGACATAAGCACCGCATCGCCCGAGCGGGCTTGTTGGCTAGCTAGCTCTACTGCATGCTCCATGCTCGATGCATCCAGCAAGGGAACGTCTTTGTCGGCCAATGCCGCGCGAATGCGTGGCGCGTCCCTTCCAATCAAGACTACAGCGCGCACAAACCGGGCCACTTGCTCGGCCAAGGGGGAAAAATCCTGGCCTTTGCCATCGCCACCCATGATCACCACCAGTTTGCGTTCTGCTCCCAAACCTTGCAAAGCAGCCAGAGTGGCCCCGACGTTGGTGCCTTTGCTGTCGTCAAAATACTCTACTCCGCTCAAAATACCTACCGGCTCTACCCGATGTGGCTCACCACGGTATTCACGCAGCCCAAACAAAATGGGCGCCAGTGCACATCCGGCAGCAGCACACAATGCCAGCGACGCCAGCGCATTGCAAGCATTGTGGCGACCGCGGATGCGTAATGCATCAGCGGGCATCAGACGCTGTATAAACAATTCTTCTGCGTCACGGCGCTTTTTACGGGTTTCGTCACTCTCCAAGGCACGCACCAACCACACCATACCATTGACTTCTTCCAAGCCAAAATCTCCGGGGCGCTGTGGTAGGTTGGCACCAAAGCTTACCCAAGCACGGCTGTCGCGTCCTTTGACCTGGGCGGGCAACATAGCCATCACCAACGGGTCTTCACGGTTCATCACCATCAAGCCTTTGCTACCAAACACTTTTGATTTGGCCTGCGCGTAATGCGCCATGCTGCCGTGCCAGTCCAGATGGTCTTGCGTCACGTTCAGCACCACGCCCGCAGTCGGCTCAAACGTGTTGCAACTCTCAAGCTGGAAGCTAGACAACTCCAATACCCATACCTGCGGCAGCGCTTCCGCGTCTATGGCAGCAGACAGGGTATCGAGCAAGGTAGGGCCGATATTGCCCGCCACTGCTACCGTTTTGCCAGCCCGTGCAACCAACTGCCCTGTGAGCGACGTGACCGTGGTTTTACCGTTAGTACCAGTAATTGCCAAGACTTGCGGCTGATACTGATTTGCGGCTTGCAAATCAGCCAACGCCTGTGCAAACAAACTGAGTTCTCCACCCATCCACAAACCCATGGCTTGTGCAGCAGCCAACACCGACGCAGTATCGATGGGTGCCAAACCAGGACTGGCAAATACCGCCCGCACGTCAGTGCCTTCTACCAACCCTGCATGAAATGCTCCCGGCACAAAGACTGCATCTGGCACTTGGGCAAACAAGGTACTTAACTGGGGCGGCTCTGCGCGTGTATCAGCTACCGTGACCCGCGCACCCTGACGGGCGCACCAACGCGCCATCGCCAGACCGGATGCACCCAGCCCCAACACCAATACGTTTTGACCCTTTAGCGCTTCCATGGTTACCTCAGCTTAAGGGTGGACAAGCCCACCAAGCACAACAGCATAGTAATGATCCAGAAACGCACCACGACCTGCGTTTCTTTCCAACCATTTTTCTCAAAATGGTGGTGCAGCGGTGCCATCTTGAGCAGGCGGCGCCCCTCACCGTATTTTTTGCGCGTGTACTTAAAGTACGATACCTGCAGCATGACCGACAATGCCTCTGCCACAAAAATACCACCCATAATAGCCAACACAATTTCCTGACGCACAATCACCGCAATCGTGCCCAGTGACGCACCCAGCGCCAGCGCGCCCACGTCGCCCATGAACACCTGAGCCGGATGGGTGTTAAACCACAAAAATGCCAAACCGGCACCGGCCATAGCTGCACAAAATATCAACAACTCGCCAGAACCTGGAATATGCGGGAAAAACAGATATTTGGAATACACCGCGCTACCTGCCACATACGCAAAAACACCTAAAGCAGATCCCACCATAACCACCGGCATAATGGCCAAGCCGTCCAAGCCATCGGTCAAGTTCACCGCGTTACTGCTACCTACAATGACCAGATAGGTCAAAATTACAAAGCCAAGTACACCCAGCGGATAGCTGACTTCTTTAAAGAAGGGCAACTGCAACCCAGCTTTAGGGGGCAAATTTACGTCAAAACCCGAAGCAACCCAATTAAAAAACAGCTCCATCACGCGCATATTGGAGTTTTCAGAAATACTGAACACCAGATACAAGGCCGCAAGCAAGCCGATCAAGGACTGCCACATATACTTTTCTTTAGATGGCATGCCCTCCGGGTCTTTGTTAACCACTTTACGCCAATCGTCAGCCCAGCCGATTGCACCAAATCCCAAAGTTACCAACAGCACAATCCAAACAAAACGGTTGCTCAGGTCAAACCAGAGCAACGTGGAGATTGCTATCGAGAGCAGAATCAACACGCCGCCCATGGTGGGTGTGCCGCTTTTGCTCAAATGGGTTTGCATGCCATAGCCGCGTACCGGTTGCCCGATTTTGAGCTCACGCAGACGGTTAATCACATAAGGTCCCGCTATCAAACCTATCATCAACGCGGTCAGAGCCGCCATCACCGCACGAAAGGTGATGTACTGAAACACCCTGAAAAATCCGAATTCGGGCGACAGTGTTTGCAACCATTGCGCCAACATCAAGAGCATTGAGAGCCTCCGTCTGTGCTATTGTTATTTTGAACGTGCTGCTTTAAAGCCTGCACCACTCGCTCCATACGCATAAAACGTGATCCTTTAACCAAAACACTGGCCAGCTGCGGCAAGATATGGATGGTGGCAGCATTCAGCTCATCCACATCATGAAAATGGTATGCCACCGGATGCTCATACACCGCCGCACGCGCCATGTCCCCGGTTGCCATCAGAAACTCAATGCCACGCTCGGCGGCATAACGACCCGCCTCCAGATGAAATTCGGAACCCTGCGCTCCTACCTCGCCCATATCGCCCAACACCAACAAACGCGGCCCAGGCAAATCGGCCAACACATCGATGGCGGCACGCACTGAATCGGGGTTTGCGTTGTAACTGTCATCTACCAACGTGTATTCGCGCCCAAGTCCCTGTAAGCTCATGGCATTAGAGCGCCCTTTGACCGGCGCAAACAATTCCAAACCACGCACCACGTCTGCAGCAGACACACCTGCGCTCAATGCACAGGCTGCAGCAGCTAGTGAATTTTTAACATTGTGCCGCCCTGCAATCTGCAAGCGGTAGTTCAGCTCCACCCCCAAACCTTGCGCTTGCACCTGCCATGCGCTGTTTTGCCAATGCGCCTGCATGCAAGCCAACGTGTGCGCTGCAGGCTCGGCTTCTAGCGTGAACATAACGACTTTGCGTTGGTGTGCCAGACTTTGCCATAGTGGTGTGTATACATCATCCGCCGGGAAAACCGCTACGCCATCGTCAGCCAATGCGGCAGTCACACTGCCGTTTTCGCGCGCCACTGCTTCAACCGTTTGCATAAACTCCAAATGCTCACGTTGTGCGTTATTTACCAGTGCCACGGTGGGCTGCGCCATCTCGGCCAGCACCGCTATTTCACCGGGGTGGTTCATACCCAACTCCACCACGGCTACTGTATGCGCATCACGCATCCGCAGCAGCGTTAATGGCACGCCAACGTCGTTGTTAAAGTTGCCCTGTGTAGCCAGTGCTGCGCCTTGGGGTGCGTGCACATTCAAAATACTGGCCAGCATTTGCGTAACCGTGGTTTTACCGTTACTACCCGTCACCGCAATCAAGGGCAAATTAAACTGCATGCGCCAACCTGCAGCTATCTGTCCTAAGGCCACTTTGGTATCGGGCACTTCGATTCTTGTAATACCAGCCGGATATTGGTCAGCCGCCAAACCGGGGTGGCACAGCACAGCCAACGCACCTTTTTCTGCCGCTTGGTGCAGCATACTATTGCCATCAAAGGTGTCGCCCTTTAAGGCCACAAATAAGTCGCCGGGCTCGATGCTCCGCGTATCGGTATGCACGCGGGTGCACAATGTATCAGCGCTACCCAAGAGCTTTCCGTGTGCCACCCATTCGGCAATCTGACACACACTGACCTGAAACGTTCCAGCACTCACGGCGTGTCTCCTTGTGTTTTTATTCTCGCCGCCAGCGCCTTTTCGGCGTGGGCATGGTCTGAAAATGGATGCTTGACGCCTGCAATGTCCTGGGTGGTTTCGTGGCCTTTGCCGGCCAGCAAAATCACATCTTCTGCTGCAGCCTGAGCAATAGCCTCGGCAATTGCCTGTGCGCGGTCTACCCACACCTCTGCTGCGTTTTGCTCCACCAATCCCAGCAAAATTTGCGAAATAATCGATTCAGGACGCTCACTGCGCGGGTTGTCACTGGTGATTACCACCGTATCAGCGTGCTTCATGGCAATCGCACCCATCAGAGGGCGCTTGGTGGTGTCGCGGTCGCCGCCGCAACCAAACACGCACCACAAACGCCCTCCGCGTTGCTGTGCTAATGGGCGCAAGGCATCCAGTGCATGCGCCAAAGCATCCGGGGTATGGGCATAGTCCACCGCCACCAAAGGCTCGTTCTCGCCCCCCAAACATTCCATGCGCCCCGGCACTGGCAACAAATGGGCACACGCATCCACAGCCACCTGCAATGGCACGTTCAAGGCGCGCATGGCACCCAACACGGACAAGACATTGGAGATGTTGTAACTACCAATCATTTTGGTTTGCAAACCAATGGACTCTCCACCCTCGAGCACCTCAAAATACAAACCACTATCGCGGTACGCAATGTTTTGCGCGCGCAAACGTGCGCCTTGGCGGGTAGATACGGTCCAGATGTCACCCAAGTGCCCCTCTAAACTTTCGGCCAATGCGGCACCATGCCCGTCATCAATATTGATAACCGCACTTTGCAAACCCGGCCAAGCAAATAACTTGCGCTTGGCCTGCCAATACGCCTGCATGCTGCCGTGGTAATCTAAATGGTCTTGGGTAAAGTTGGTAAATACTGCCACTTGCACGTGGGTACCACGCAGACGATGCTCTTCTATACCAATCGACGATGCCTCCATAGCGCAGGCTTTCAATCCCGCATCGACAAAACGTCGCAATGTGCCTTGAAGCACAACAGGGTCAGGCGTTGTCATACCGGTAGACAATACCTCTTGACTCGGCTGACCAACACCCAGAGTTCCCACCACACCACAAGGCATGGTTAACGGTTGCGGCAGTTGCGACAAGGCCTGCGCCAACCACCAGGTGGTGGATGTTTTGCCATTGGTACCCGTTACCGCAACTACGGACATCTTGTGCGATGGATTGTCAAAAAACTCTGCGGCAATCAGTCCGGTATCGGCCTTTAGACCGGGATAACGCCCTACTACACCCCCTGGCAAATCAAACGCCTCACTACCTTGCTGCTCTACCAAGCACGCAGCAGCTCCTTGGTTGATAGCCTGCGCCACATAACCGCGTGCATCCACGACCGTGCCCGGCCAGGCAATGAACCCATCGCCTGCGTTCAATGTGCGGCTATCCGTCTGCAACGTTCCGCTGACTTGCTGTTGCAGCCACAGCATTGCTTGGGTAGGAGTTGTAAAGTCTGGCATTAAAAACTCTCCGGCACGGTTTCTGTGACCACCATTGGCTGCACCGCCATATCCGGCTGCACTCCCAGCATACGCAGCGACTGTTGAACGGTTTCGCTAAACACCGGCGCAGCTACATCACCACCAAAATATTTACCATTAGAGGGATCATCAATCATGACCGCCACCACAATACGCGGAGTATCGATGGGCGCTACGCCCACAAAAAAACCACGGTACTTTTTGTCTGCATAGCCTTTACCTTCTTGCTTATGGGCAGTACCTGTTTTACCGCCTACCGAGTAACCCATAGTTTGAGCTTTAGGCGCAGTGCCGCCCTCTTCGGTTGCTATGTGCAGCATATGCAACACAGCGCGGGCATGGTGCGCATCCATTACACGCACACCCGCTACATTTTCGGTACTTTTCAGCAATGTGACTGGCACCAGCTCCCCATCACGTGCAAACACACTGTAAGCGCGTGCAATCTGAAACAAACTGGCCGACAAACCATAGCCGTAACTCATCGTCGCCTGTTCAATCGGGCGCCACGTTTTATAGGCACGCAAACGACCACTCACCACCCCCGGAAATGGCACTTTGGGCTTTTGTCCAAAACCTACTTGGGTGTACATTTCCCACATTTCCTGCGGCTTTAATTGCATGGCTATTTTGACCGTACCCACGTTACTGGACTTTTGAATAATTTCATTCACTGTTAGCAGGCCGTGCGGATGGGCGTCGGTAATAGTAGAGCCCCCAATCGTCATTTTTCCGGGGGCGGTCTGAATCACGGTTTGCGGCTTGACTAACCCTTTTTCCATTGCCAGTGCGGCAATAAACGGCTTCATGGTGGAGCCGGGCTCAAAAGTATCTGTCAGGGCACGGTTACGCAGTTGTGCACCACTTAAATGGGTGCGCTTGGAAGGCGAATAACTGGGGTAGTTAGCCAAAGCCAGTACCTCTCCAGTCCATGCATCCAGCACTACCACGCTACCCGCTTTGGCCTTATGTTCCCGCACCGACTCTCGTAGTTTCTGAAAAGCAAAAAACTGGATTTTGCTATCAATACTCAGTTGCAAATCGCGCCCGTCGACGGGTGGTATCTGGTCGCCGACATCTTCCACAACGCGCCCTAAACGGTCTTTAATAACCCGACGCGAGCCCGTGCGGCCAGACAAATCCTTGTTAAACGCCAGCTCTATACCCTCTTGCCCTTTGTCCTCAACGTTGGTAAATCCCACCACATGCGCGGCCGCTTCACCCTCTGGGTACTCGCGCCGGTATTCCATCCGCTGGTAGATACCTTTCATCTTCATCTCGGCAATTTGCTTTGCCACCGGCACATCCAGTTGGCGCTTTAGCCAGACAAAGGTTTTGTCTTCCTGCCCTAACTTAGCTGACAGGTCATTGACACTCAAGCCCAACAATTTGGCCAATTTCTGCAACTGTGCAGGCTCCAGATTCACATCTTCTGGAATGGCCCAAATACTGGGTGCAGGCACACTGGATGCCAAAATGAGGCCATTGCGATCCAGAATACGCCCACGGTTGGCCGGCAGCTCTAAGGTGCGGGCAAACCGGACCTCACCTTGTTTTTGGAAAAATGCATTACCCACTACTTGGATGTAGGCTGCACGTGCAGCAAGCCCAAAAAATGCCAGCGCCATCGCACCCATCACAAATTTGCTACGCCATTTTGGTGTGCGGCTCGCCAACAACGGGCTGGATGTAAAAAGCACACTGCGGCTCATTGCGCCCCCCCGCTACTTTTAGTGCGCTGTGGCTCTGTGTAGGTAACGTAGTTCGTAATGCCAGGCGTCGTTTGGCGCATTTGCAGCTGGGTTTTGGCCAACCGCTCCACTCTAGCGGGTGTTGCCTGACCGCGCTTTTCAACCTCGAGTCGATCGTGCTCACTAGACAGCCGATGCGCGTGGTTACGTGCACGCTCAATCTCGACAAACAGGCGCCGCGACTCATACTGCACCGACACCAGATACATGGCACTGGACAATACAGCCAACAGGAGCACTAAATTAAGGCGCATCATGCCGGCATCCTTTGTGCAACACGCATGATGGCGCTTCGTGCGCGAGGATTTGCGGATAGCTCTGCTGCACCGGGTTTGATACGCCCCAAGGCTTTGAGCTGCATGATTTTCGGAGCTGCAAAAGGGTTGCGTCGGTCGTATTCTTCGCGTGCATGGCTGGCAATAAATTGCTTGACAATACGGTCTTCTAGCGAATGAAAACTGATCACAACCAGCCGGCCGCCAACCTTCAGAATATTCAGACTGGCGTCTAGCGCTTGCCGCAGCTCTTCAAGCTCGGCGTTGATGAAAATCCTAAAAGCCTGAAATGTGCGCGTTGCAGGATTCTGACCCGCCTCACGGGTTTTGACCGTGTCTGCAACGATTTGGGCCAATTCGGCAGTACTTGCAATGGGACCCCGCGCTTGTCTGCGAGCAACAATCGCCTTTGCAATAGCCCCAGCAAACCGTTCTTCACCATATTCACGTATCACCTCCGCTATTGTGTCTACTTCAGCCTTAGCCAACCACTGCGCCACACTCATGCCCCGGCTGGTATCCATGCGCATATCCAACGGGCCATCAAACCTGAAACTAAAACCACGCTCTGGACTGTCAATTTGCGGCGAGCTCACACCCAAATCCATCAACACTCCCGAGACCGAGCCCGAATCCAAGGCGCAAACGTTTGAAAATGCTTCATGCCGTATGCTGAAACGTGCATCTTGAATATCTGCAGCACACGCTACCGCCTGCGGGTCACGGTCAAACGCAACCAACCGCCCCTGCGGGCTCAATGCGGACAAAATCCGCATTGAATGGCCACCTCTACCAAAGGTGGCATCTACATACAAACCACTCGCAGCATCAGGATACGGATGCGCTGCATCGCCCAGCAAAGCATCAACTGCCTCGCCCAACAACACCGTGGTGTGATGACCAGTCTCTTGCACGCAATGCCTTAAAAAGAAAAATCTTTGAATACATCAGGCATTTCGCCCTGCATGGCCTTGGCTTCCTGCGCGTCGTAGGTTGCTTTGTCCCACAGCTCAAAATGGTTCCCCATGCCCAGCAACATGATGTCTTTGCTAATGCCTGCCGCCTCGCGCAATTCTGGCGACACCAACACACGGCCTGTGGTGTCTAGCTCTACATCCATAGCATTGCCCAAAAAGATACGCTTCCACCACTGCGCAGACATCGGTAACTCTGCAATACGCTCACGGAATTTTTCCCACTCAGGGCGCGGAAACACCATCAAACAGCCGTGTGGATGCTTGGTCATCGTAAGAAGACCATTGGCAGTAACGCTCAAGACGTCACGATGCCGGGTCGGCACCGAGAGCCGACCTTTAGCATCCAGACTGAGAGACGAAGCCCCTTGAAACACGAAAAACACACCCCTGTATTGCGAAAAATCCTGCCAACAGCAATAAAGAGGCACTTTTCACCACAATATTGCACTTTTTTGCACTGTAGCAGTAATTCTAAACCTTGCAATAGGGGTTACGCGAATTTAATACAATGAAATCAATAACTTATTTAACAAAGTTTACGCAACATCAGGGGCAAAAAACTTTAAAAACCAAGTACTTAGAGTTTAATTTGAATGCATTGCATCAAAAAAAACGACCCTTTCGGGCCGTTTATTTTTAAAGTATGTAGCGTGATAAATCTTCGTTCTGACTGAGTTCGCTCAAGCGCTTATCCACATAGGCAGCGTCGACCAACACCGTTTGACCCGCTAAGGATGCAGCATCAAAGCTCACCTCATCCAACAAGCGCTCCATCACAGTAGAAAGACGGCGGGCGCCAATGTTTTCGGTACGCTCGTTCACATCAAATGCAATTTGGGCGATGCGGGTAATGCCTTCGTCAGTAAACTGCAGCGTTACCTGCTCAGTAGCCAGCAAGGCTTGGTATTGCTTCATCAGCGAGGCATGGGTTTGGGTTAAGATGGCCTCAAAATCTTTGACCGACAACGACTGCAACTCAACCCGAATCGGAAAACGCCCCTGTAACTCTGGAATCAAATCACTGGGTTTGCTCAAATGGAAAGCGCCCGATGCCACAAACAAAATGTGGTCGGTTTTAACCATACCGTATTTGGTAGACACCGTCGTCCCCTCTACCAGGGGCAGTAGGTCACGCTGTACGCCTTGGCGCGATACCTCGGCACCACTACCCTCACCACGGGAAGTTACTTTATCGATTTCATCAATAAACACAATACCGTTTTGCTCCATCATGTGCAATGCTTGCGTTTTGATGTCGTCCTCATTGACCAGCTTGGCAGCTTCTTCATCCAATAACAATTTATAGGCTTCGCTGATTTTGAGTTTGCGCGTCTGCTTTTTATTTTGCCCCAGTTGGCCAAACAATCCACGCAGCTGCTCCGTCATTTCTTCCATTCCCGCGGGACCCATAACCTCCAATTGGGGCGTAGGCATGGCAAGATCGAGTTCAATTTCACGCTCTGCCAAAAGGCCTTCGCGTAGCTTCTTTCTAAACACTTGACGCGCTGTGCTTTCGGGTGCTTCTTGAGCATCGGCCTCACCAAATTCGGAGCGAGGGGGTGGAATCAAAATGTCCAGAATTCTATTTTCAGCGGCATCCTCGGCGCGGTTACGTACTTTTTGTTTTTCTGACTCGCGGGTTTGCTTGATGGCAATATCTGCCAAATCACGAATGATCGAATCGACATCTTTACCCACATAGCCCACTTCCGTAAACTTGGTGGCCTCCACCTTAATAAAAGGGGCATTGGCCAGACGCGCCAAACGGCGGGCAATTTCAGTTTTACCCACACCGGTGGGGCCAATCATTAAAATATTTTTAGGGGTAATTTCAGCACGCAAACCAATCTCTACCTGCTGTCTGCGCCAGCGATTACGCAAGGCAATTGCCACAGCCCGCTTGGCCTTTGCCTGACCAACAATATGTTTATCCAACTCAATAACAATCTCTTGGGGTGTCATGGTGTATTTATTCCAGAGTTTCAATAGTGTGGTGCATGTTGGTGTAAATGCACAATTCGCCTGCAATCTCAAGCGAGCGTTTAACAATGTCAGACGCCGATAA
This sequence comes from Akkermansia muciniphila, assembly GCA_943327015.2. Classification (GTDB taxonomy): domain Bacteria; phylum Pseudomonadota; class Gammaproteobacteria; order Burkholderiales; family Burkholderiaceae_C; genus Allorhodoferax. The sequence goes on along the minus strand of CALPVM020000003.1, from coordinate 6,496 downwards.
TTCAGTATGATTCAGAAGCGCCACGGCAGCGGCCTGGGCGTAAGAGCCGCCAGAGCCAATAGTCACAATGCCATTTTCGGGCTCCAGCACATCGCCATTGCCAGTAATGATCAGGGAGGCCTCTTTATCGGCTACTGCCAGCATAGCTTCCAAGCGGCGCAGCACACGGTCGGTACGCCAGTCTTTGGTGAGCTCAATGGCTGCACGTACCAAATGCCCTTGGTGTTTTTCGAGCTTGGCTTCAAAACGTTCAAATAGAGTAAAGGCATCGGCTGTGGCACCTGCAAAACCAGCCAGAACTTTGCCGTGGTGTAGCTTGCGGACTTTACGGGCTGAGCCTTTAACCACGATATTGCCCAAGGTAACCTGCCCATCGCCACCAATGGCAACCGAATAGCCTTGCGGGGTTTTACGACGAACCGAAATAATAGTGGTTCCGTGAAATTGTTCCATACTGTCCTTGCTGATGGATGCATATTTGGCATCCAGAGTGTTACATATTAAAGAGGAGGAGGTATGACGCGGGCATGCTCATGAATGCCGATCACGTTAAAAAAAGCGGCGACCATGCGATTGACTTCACGAAACTGTACTTTACAGCCTTCGGACTGGCGCATTGCCGCCCAGTTCAATATGCTGCCAGCCGCAGAAAAATCAACCCGCACCAAGTGCATACAAAAAACCTCTAACGTATCGCCGCTGCGGTAACGGGGCGCTTCGGTAGCATTACCTTGAAAATGGGCTTCCAATGCGTCTAGTGCGTCGCCCAGAATCTCGCCATGAAGCACAATTGCACCATCGGGCACTGTCGGCATGACACGTTTAGACAAGGCGTCTGCCGCGTCCAACGCAATCCCTTCCGTCCTCATCAAAGCCGCAACCGGTGCAACTGGCACTGCTTGGGCAAAAGCGCCAATAAAGTTTTCATAATGGCATTTTGCCGGCATCCAGTCCGGGGGAGACACTTCATAAGTGACGCAGTAATCTACCGCAACATTTTCAAAATCATCGTGCAGTTGCACTACACGCAACGCACTGAGCCGCACCATCCACCAAGCGGGCGCTACGGAGCTTTCCATCGTGGGGGTCATTTCACCCAACTGGTGTATCAAGCGTTCTGCGCCAATAAACTGTAGTTGAACGACTTCATCACAAAACTTACGCAATACAACCCCCAACAAGGGCATGGCATCGGGTGCAATGTGGCTCAAACGTGACCACCCCAAACGCCAAGGCTGAGGGTGCTGTGCCAGAGCCTGCTGCAAAGACAGTAAGGATGCGGCGGTCAATTCTTTAGGACAGTCCCACATGGCATCACTGGCAGATGCTGTTTCTGGCTCGGGCACATTTAAATCGGGCAAACTCAAGCCGAAGTCCAGACTGTCGGCTAGTGCATTCGAATCCTCGCCGGATACGGCATACCAGACAGGACTAGCGCTCACCAAATGACTGGAAAACTGCTTTGCTACCGCTTCAAAACGTGCTTTATTATTGGTAGCGCGGAACAAGTCCAGCAATGCAGACACCCAGGATTTAGCTGCGTTTTCAGCCGCCCCGGGGGTTGCCAAAGCATCCAAAAGACTCTGCTCTGCACCCGCCTCATCACCGTTGGCAAAACGTATCGAGGCTTCTTCAAGCTCGGGATCAGTCACCATGTCTTCAAACGCAAACTCCAGCATTCCACCGTCAAGGTCCAATGCTATGTCGGGGCTTGCCTGCACCTCCGGACCCGGAGTATGGGTATGGTTAATGGTGTATGAACGATCCAATGGGCCAAAATCTAAATCAAGTGCCATGGGCTGAATGCGAGCATCCACCTGGGTTGGATTAAATTCAGGTAATCGGGTCAACTGTTTGGACAATCCCGGATCCATGGCCTCCGTTGATTTGAACGAATCCAGTACTACTGCAGTGGAGTTAACCAAGTGCTCAATAGGCAATGTTTTATCGAAATGGTGTGCCATAGCTGCCGTTGCCGGCGCATGCTGTGTTACCGGCTGACGCGGTGGTTCACGCACTGGCGCAACAGGCGTAGCAGATGGCAATGCCCTAGCTTGGCTGGCGGCAGCAGCATCCTGCTTACCTTTCCACCACTGCTTGGACATTTGCGCTTCGATTTCGTCAATTTTTTTCAGGGTGTCGGCTCTACCCTCCAGGTCGCTCGGAACGCTGGCCTGAAACACTGACGGGCGCGCCGAAGACGTAGAAACCAAAACATTGTTGTTGCGGAGTTTACGCAATGCATCAAATTCATGTTTGCGAATCAAGTCGTTATGACGCTTGCGCTCAATCATGGCCTTTAGCGCATTTTTATCGTAGGCACTTTCGTTGACACTATCGTTCTCTGGCTCCGGCAAAACGGACACGGCCTTTTCCTTAGGCGATCCCAACATGAAGGACGCCATTTTGGAAAATAAACCGGGCTGCTCGTCTTTGGTGGCCATAAGGTTTAACTGCTTGCCAACTTCGAAGTACACATTCGATTAATCACCAAACATTTTCTGTTTTAGCTCGCGTCGCTGCTGCGCTTCTAGCGATAAGGTAGCAGTTGGCCGCGCCAACAGCCGCCCAACACCAATGGGTTCTCCGGTTTCATCGCAATAGCCGTAGTCGCCAGCATCGATGCGCGCAATCGATTGCTCTATTTTTTTCAGCAACTTTCGCTCACGGTCCCGGGTACGCAACTCCAGCGCATGCTCTTCTTCGATGGTGGCTCGGTCAGCGGGGTCTGGCACCACGGAACTGTCTTCTCTCAAATGCTCCGTAGTCTCACCGGCGTTGTTAAGGATACCGCTCTTCAAAGCAGACAGTTTGAGCCGGAAAGCAGCTAATTGCACATCATTCATGTATTCGGCATCTGGCATGGCCAACAGTTCGGCATCCGAGAGTTGGGCTACGGGTTTGGATTTCCAATTATTGGCGAGCTTAGTATCTTTTTTCACAATGGCAGGTATAACAGGTTCCATCGCGGACGATGGTGAAGATTGAGAATAACTGGACTTGGCGGCAGTTGATGCAATGGTTTGCGCCATTGACGGCACTGTAATGCTTGCCAAGCGCGAGGTGGTTTTCACCACTTTGGTTGCAGCAGTAACAATCGGTGCAGGTAAGGCATTGACCACGGGTGTCACCACTGCAACAACTGCCTTGCTGGCTGATTTTTTAACCGGCTCTTGCGCTGCTTGAACAGCCTGCACTGCCGTAACTACCGAATTTGCGGCTTTGGCTGTAACTTGAGACGCTTTGTCTTTGACATTTTTAACTGTTTTTGCAACTTTCTGTTGGGCAGTTTCGGGAGCCGACGGTTGTGCAGGCTCAGCCGTTTGCGGCTTAAGGGCCACAGGTTGTTCGTCGACTTTTAACTTGCCTTTGGTTTTGGTTTTTTCCTGTGTAGCTGGTGCTGCAATAGCTTTATCTTTTTTCTTGGGTTTTTCAACTTCCACAGCAGCAACAGGTGGCGCAACCTGGGCAAGAGATGCGGCATCTGCCTTTTTGGTAGATTTTTCTTTGGTCTTTGGCTCAGGCTCAGATTTAATTTGCTCGGTGTTTTTTTTCTTAGACGGCTCTGTAACTTTGCGCACTACCGGCGCCGGATTTGCAGCTGCTTTTTTCAATTTTTCCGCGTTGGTTTCTTGCGAGCGCGCTTTATCCGGCTTGCCTTTGGGGAAACCCATCATTTGTAATATTGAGACAATCATTCGATTCCCCTGCCAGAAAAAACTAATTTATACCAAGGATTGCTCCATGCCTTGCAGAAATATATCTTTAGGCAGGTCAATTCCAATAAACACCATTTTGCTGCACTTTTTCTCGTTGGCAAGCCATGGTGACCCTAAATCGCTTCCCATTAGTTGATGTACGCCTTGAAAAATCACTTTACGTTCTGTTCCATGCATATAAAGGACTCCTTTATAACGCAACATTCGCGGTCCGTATATATTAACCACAGCACCAAGGAAATCTTCCAGCTTTGCAGCATCAAAGGGCCGATCCGACTTAAATACAAAACTTTTTACATCGTCATCCACATGGTGATGGTGACCATGCGCGTGATGATGCTGGTGGGATGGATGGTCACAATGCTCACCATGCACATGGTCGTGATCATGGTGGTGGTGATCGTGATCGTCTTCTTTTAAAAAGTCCGGGTCAATGTCGAGCTTGGCATTGAGGTTAAAGCCACGCAAATCAAATACTTCCGCCAATGCCACCTCACCAAAATGGACCGTTTGCTGTGGCGCACGCGGGTTCATGTGCAGCAAGCGGTGCTTGAGTGCATCCAACTCGGCTGTTGTTACCAACTCTGACTTGCTAATAAAAATGCGGTCTGCAAAACCGATCTGCCGCCGAGCCTCCTGCCGGTCATTAAGTTGGCTGTTGGCATGCTTAGCATCAACCAAGGTCAAAATGGAATCCAACAAGTAGCTCTCTGCTACGTCATCGTCCATAAAAAAAGTTTGCGCTACCGGCCCGGGGTCTGCCACTCCCGTTGTTTCAATGACTACGCGCTCAAAATCGAGTTCGCCTTTGCGTTTTTTTTCAGCCAAATCGCTCAGGGTCGAGCGAAGATCTTCTCGAATAGTGCAGCATATGCAGCCATTGCTCATCTGGATAATCTGCTCTTTGGTGTCAGTTACCAGAATATCGCTGTCAATATTTTCTTCGCCAAATTCGTTTTCAATAATTGCAATTTTTTGGCCGTGCGCCTCCGCCAACACGCGCTTGAGCAGCGTAGTTTTTCCGGACCCTAAAAATCCAGTCAATATGGTGGCGGGGATCAGACTCATATTTCAATCCTTTTTGCGGCAGGTGGGGAGTGTAACGACCAAATCGGCGATTAGTGTCTTTATTGAACACTATTTGCGTACTATTGCCAATCCTTTCAAGTACTCACCTTCCGGAAAGTTAATCGTCATAGGGTGATCGGGTGCACCGCCCATACGCTCGGTAATAAAACCATCCACTCCAGCATCACAACCAGCAGAGGCCACAATTTTGTGAAACAAATCGGCACTGATGCCACCCGAACACGAGTAAGTAAACAGCACCCCGCCCGGCTCGAGCAGCTTAAAGGCCAGCCGGTTAATATCTTTGTAGGCACGAGCAGCCCTATCCGCATGTGCAACTGTGGGTGCAAACTTAGGAGGGTCGAGCACAATGGCGTCAAAAGTACGCCCCTCTGCACCGAACTGACGCAGAGATGCATTCACATCTGCATCCATAAATCGGGCGCGCGTTGCATCAAATCCGTTAAGCGCTACATTGGCACGTGCTTTTTCGATGGCTGGTGCTGATGAATCAATCGAGGTTACCTCTGCCGCACCACCTGCCAAGGCGGCCACACTAAAGCCCCCAGTGTAGCAATAGCAATTAAGCACTTTTTGCAGCCCCATACGCCGCACGGTATCGGCAAAGCGTTTGCGGCTATCGCGCTGGTCCAGATAAAAACCGGTTTTATGCCCTTCGGCAATATTCAGGGCCAATTGCCATTGGTGCTCTTGCAACACCAACTCTAAAACGCCGTCTCCACGCAGCCAACCGGTTGCCTCTGGCAAGCCTTCCAGCCCCCGGCTACTGGCGTCAGATCTCTCATACAGCTTGCTTAAACCGGTATGCGCCAGCAAAGCATCGGCCAATACTGTTTTCCAGCGCTCCGCACCACTGGATAAAAATTGGGCGACCAGTGTGTCGCCATAGCGGTCTACGATCAAGCCCGGCAAACCGTCTGACTCGCCATGCACCAGTCGCATACCGTTACTTTGAATATCAAAGTAGCTGCGCGCCTTGATGGCCTTGTCTATTTGGCGGCTAAAAAAAGCTGCGTCAATGCGCTCGGCTTCATTAAAGCTCCAAACGCGCGCCCGAATTTTGGAACTCGGGCTAAACGCCGCCCAAGCCAGAAACTGACCTTGCGCCGACTCTACGCGCACAGTTTCACCCGCATCGGCACTGCCTTTGGCAATGGCCGATTCAAAAATCCAAGGGTGGTGGCGTTGGAGCGAGCGCTCTTTGCCTTCGCGTAATCGAATCGTTTTCATGGGGACTTAGGTTTGTTGCTTTTTAAATGGGCTCTAGGGTGCGCAGCATCATACGCCTTGGCCAGATGCTGAAAATCGAGCCGTGTATACACCTGGGTGGTAGTGATGTTGGCATGACCCAGCAATTCTTGCACGGCACGCAAATCGCCACTCGACTGCAAAACATGGCTGGCAAACGAATGGCGCAGCATATGGGGATGCACTGGCGTGCTTAAACCGGCTTGCTGGCTGCGCCGCCGCAAGCGCTGCCAAATCGATTGTGGCGTCAGGCGGGTGCCATGGCGGCCTACAAATAATGCCGGACATCCGGCACTGATTGACTCCCGCACATTCAACCACTCTTGCAGCGCTTGTAACGCCACACTGCCCACCGGCACGCTGCGGCGCTTGGAACCCTTGCCCAGCACATGGGCCGTTGCATCCTGCAGGTCGATCCAGCCACGCGCCTGTGTGCTGGC
>CALPVM020000002.1 GCA_943327015.2 Akkermansia muciniphila | reverse complement strand
TCGCTTTGAATCCCCGCCGCCACACTCAAGTGCAGGGCATCTTTAGTAAAAGACTGCACCAACATGGCAGCCTCTTTGAAAATCTGGGGCTTCACTGCCCAAATCACCAAGTCTGCCTTTGATAAAAAATCTCCAGCCTGCGCATGCGCCGTAACGCCAAAGTCTGACTCAAGCTTTGATCTGGTCTCTGCAAACGGCTCCACTACATCCAAATCAGCCGCACCCATACCTTGCCGCAGCAGTCCGCCAATCATGGCGCTGGCCATATTGCCACCACCAATAAATGCTATACGTTTACCCATTCCTAGCCACTCCAACTATAAAACGGTTTGACGAACCGCATGCTCCCAACGCTCCATCAACTCCTTGGCATGCGATGGATTCAAAGTGGGTAAAAAGTGCCGCTCAGAGCGCCACATGTCCGACAACTCATTCGTATTTTTATACACCCCGGTAGATAAACCCGCAAGGTAAGCAGCACCCAGCGCGGTAGTTTCAGTAACCGCAGGGCGCACCACAGGAATGCCCAGCAAATCGGCCTGAAATTGCATTAACAAATCATTAATGCAAGCGCCGCCATCCACCCGCAACTCGGCTACCGATGCGCCACCTGCACTCACCGCATCACGGCTCATCGCTTGCAGCAGCGCTGCACTTTGGTAGGCAATGCTCTCCAGCGCAGCGCGGGCAATGTGCGCCACGGTGCTGCCACGGGTAAGCCCTGTAATCGAGCCGCGTGCATCGGGTTGCCAGTAGGGTGCACCCAAGCCGGTAAATGCCGGCACCATAATGACACCACCAGAATCAGGCACACTTTGCGCCAAAGACTCTACCTCGCCACTGCCCTGAATGGCACGTAGACCATCGCGCAGCCACTGCACCACAGCGCCGCCCACAAATACACTGCCTTCTAAAGCAAACTCGGTTTGAGTAGTGGTTTGCGCCGCACTGGTGGTAATCAGGCCATTTTGTGAGCTGCGAAACTGGTTGCCCGTGTGCATCAACATAAAACAGCCGGTGCCGTAGGTGTTTTTCACCATGCCCGCTTTAAAACAAGCTTGACCGAACAGCGCACTTTGCTGATCGCCGGCAACGCCCCCAATCGGAATCGCATGCCCCAGCAGACTGGCATCAATATCACCATAGAAAGTGCTGGAGGGCTTTACCTCGGGCATCAACGCCGCCGGAATGTCCAGTGCCCGCATCAATTCTGCATCCCATTGGTTGGTGTGCACATTAAACAGCATGGTGCGTGAAGCATTGCTCACATCCGTGGCATGCACAGCGCCGTTGGTCAACTTCCAAATCAACCAGCTATCTACCGTGCCAAACGCAAGTTCGCCGTTATCGGCCAATTTGCGGGCACCTGCCACATTGTCCAAAATCCACTTCAATTTGGTGCCAGAGAAATAGGCATCTACCAGCAAACCGGTTTTGCTGCGAATAGTTTCCGCCAGACCCCGTTCACGCAGTTGAATGCAGGTCGGTTCAGCGCGACGGTCTTGCCACACAATCGCGTTATGTATTGGCAAACCGGTACGCCTATTCCACACTACGGTGGTCTCACGTTGGTTGGTAATACCAATGGCACGAATCTCTTTGGCGGCAATTCCGGCTTTGAGCAAGGCATTGCGCGCGGTGGTCAGTTGTATGCGCCAAATTTCCATCGGGTCATGTTCCACCCAGCCTGGTTTTGGGTAGTTTTGTTGCAACTCCATCTGAGACATGGCCACAGTGCGACCAGATTCGTCAAAAATAATGCTGCGTGAGCTTGAGGTTCCTTGGTCTAGAGCAAGCAAATAGGTCATGGTTGGGTGCCTTCAAAACAAAAAAATGATTGGCCGTAGGTTACAAGATTTCTGTAGCAAGCAATGAAAGTAGTGCGCTAATTTATGTACGATACTCGATTGGAACGACCGAAACGAATAACATAACACCCTTCAAACGTCTAATGGCAAAAAATATGTCACCAGCAAACACTCCTATGCCTACTCCGCGCGCCCAATTAATGGCGCGACTTAACGAAACACGAACCTACGATATTGCGATTGTAGGTGGCGGCGCAACCGGTTTGGGTGTTGCTCTGGATGCTGCAGCCCGTGGCCTAAAAGTAGTGTTGGTAGAGTCGCATGACTTTGCCAAGGGCACGTCCTCTCGCGCTACCAAGCTGGTGCATGGAGGTGTGCGATACCTGGCACAAGGCAACATTTCTCTGGTGCGTGAAGCACTGCACGAACGCACCACGTTGCTCAACAATGCGCCCCATTTAGCCCAGCCACTGGCATTTGTCATGCCATCCTATAAATGGTGGGAAACCCCGTTTTATGGCATTGGACTCATGCTGTACGACTTGCTTGCCGGCAAAGCAGGACTTGGAAAAACCCGGCTCTTGGGTAAAGAGCAAACGTCAGCATTGCTACCTACCGCTGTCAAAGATCAACTCAAGGGTGGCGTCAAGTACTGGGATGGTCAATTCAACGATGCCCGCCTCGCCTTGGCGTTGGCGCGCACTGCCGCAGCACATGGTGCTTTACTGGTTAACTACTGCAGTGCAGTCGATTTAACTTATAACCAAGACTCCAAAGTATCAGGCCTCAAATGTCAAGATACCCTCAGTGGGGAGCAATACACCATTGAAGCGCGATGCGTCGTAAACGCAGCAGGAGTATGGGTAGATGCTCTGCGCGAAAAAGATGGGGTGGCAAACGCCCATGATGGCCGTCGACCCACCAAACCCATGGTTGCACCCAGTCAAGGGGTTCACATTGTCGTGGACCGTGAGTTTTTAGATTCCGACACAGCCCTCATGGTGCCTAAAACAGCCGACGGGCGCGTGCTGTTTGCAGTGCCATGGCTGGGTAAAGTAATTTTGGGGACCACCGATACACCGCGCTCGGACCTGGCACGCGAGCCATTGGCGTTCGAAGAGGAAGTCGAATTCATACTTAGCGAATCAGCCCGTTATTTGCGCCGTGCGCCTACCCGTGCCGATGTAAAAAGTATTTGGGTAGGATTACGGCCACTGGTAAAACCGCAAGACGATGATGGTGACAACACTAAAGGTCTCAGCCGCGAGCATACTGTTCTAATCAGTCGCAGTGGTCTGGTCACTGTCACAGGTGGCAAATGGACAACCTACCGCGCTATGGCTGAAGACGTACTGGCGCAATGCATGGAAAAGTCACTGGTGCCGCGTTCAAAGCACGGCGTTACCAACCAATTACGCTTGCTAGGATCTCAGTTAGCCAGCCAGACGCCGGTATCCATATCACTGGCGCCCGGTATTCACTCTTATGGAGATGAGCAAAAAACTGTCAATGCACTCCCGGGAGCCAATGCAGAAATATACCCGGGAATCACCGAAGCCATGGTTAGGTTTGCTGCGCGATTTGAGTATGCAGTTACTGTGGAAGATATGCTGGCCAGAAGGTCGCGGCTATTGTTTCTAGAAGCCAAAGCAGCGCACTCTATAGCAGAGCGCGTTGGGCGGATCTTGCAAGAAGAAACAGGCTTGAATCCCCAAGTTGAAGAATTTTGCAGCTTGGCTGCACAATATTTCACGGTTCCAGTAAAAAAAGTTTGACGACCTGCAAAAACTCTGTTACATTCTAGGGCTTCGCTTGAAAAAGATGAAGTTTCTGCCCAAGTAAAAGCTATGCAAGTGGTTTGTGTAGCAATTAACGGGTCCAAGACTGACTTGGTTGGCTAAATAAAGTCAATCGGGTGCAAGTTGGAAATATTTAAAATGATCCAAACAGAATCAAGATTAGAAGTTGCCGATAACACGGGTGCCAAATCTGTCCTATGCATTAAAGTGCTTGGCGGGTCAAAGCGTCGTTACGCCAGTGTAGGCGACATTATTAAAGTAAGTATTAAAGAGGCTGCGCCGCGGGGACGTGTCAAAAAAGGTGAGGTTTACAGCGCAGTAGTTGTACGCACTGCCAAAGGCATTCGCCGCAGCGATGGCTCATTAGTAAAATTTGATGGCAATGCGGCAGTGTTGCTCAATGCCAAATTAGAGCCCATTGGTACACGTATTTTTGGACCAGTTACGCGTGAGTTGCGTACTGAAAAGTTCATGAAAATCGTGTCATTGGCGCCAGAAGTTTTGTAAGGACGCGCCATGAACAAGATTCGTAAAGGCGATGAAGTCATCGTCATCGCAGGACGCGATAAAGGTAAACGCGGTAAAGTAACGTTGCGTCAAGATGATTCACACGTTATGGTTGAAGGTATCAACCTCGTTAAAAAACATACAAAGCCAAATCCCATGAAGGGAACCACTGGCGGTATCGTTGAAAAAAACATGCCTATTCACCAATCCAATGTTGCAATTTTTAATGCAGCAACCGGAAAGGCTGATCGGGTAGGAATCAAGTTGCTGGCGGATGGTAAGCGTGTGCGCGTTTACAAGTCAAGTGGCGAAGAAATCAAGGCGGCATAAACATGGCACGTTTACAACAACAGTTCCGCGAAAAAATCGCATCAGACTTGCAAGCAAAATTTGGTTACAAGTCAGCTATGCAAGTGCCTAGAATCACTAAAATCACATTAAACATGGGTGTGAGTGAGGCTGTGGCAGATAAAAAAGTCATGGAAAACGCAGTCAATGACTTAACTAAAATTGCGGGCCAAAAACCAGTAGTAACAAAAGCTAAAAAAGCGATCGCAGGATTTAAGATCCGTGAAGGTCAAGCTATTGGCTGCATGGTTACACTGCGCGGTGTGCAAATGTACGAGTTTCTTGATCGCTTTGTAACCGTGGCGTTGCCACGTGTACGCGATTTCCGTGGTATTTCCGGTCGTGCATTCGATGGTCGTGGAAATTACAACATTGGTGTTAAAGAGCAAATCATTTTTCCTGAAATTGAATACGACAAAGTTGATGCTTTGCGTGGTTTGAATATCAGTATCACCACAACAGCAAAGACAGATGAAGAGTGCAAAGCTCTGCTTGCTGCTTTCCGCTTCCCGTTCAAGAATTGAGGTGATCAATGGCTAAAATGGCTTTAATCGAGCGTGAACTCAAACGCGACAAATTGGTTGCAAAGTTCGCAAAAAAACATGCAGGACTCAAGGCGATTGCTACGAGCGCAAAGCACTCTGAAGAAGAGCGTGCGGCAGCACGATTGGCTTTGCAAAAATTGCCGCGCAATGCAAATCCAACAAGACAGCGTAATCGCTGTGCAATCACAGGTCGTCCTCGTGGAACATTCCAGCACTTTGGTCTGGGTCGTGCAAAAATTCGTGAAATGGCATTCGCCGGAGAGATTCCTGGCATTGTCAAGGCGAGCTGGTAAAAGGTAGGAGAACTATTATGAGTATGAGTGATCCTATTGCAGACTTGTTAACACGCATTAGAAATGCGCAAATGGTTGCAAAATCAACAGTAAGCGTACCTTCATCAAAAGTAAAGCTGGCAATTGTTCGGGTGCTTAAAGACGAGGGATACATTGATGCATTCAAAGTATCAAATTCTGGTGGAAAGTCAGAGTTAGAAATTGCATTAAAGTATTATGCAGGCCGTCCGGTTATTGAGCGCATCGAGCGCGTAAGTCGCCCAGGACTGCGTGTATACCGCGCAAGTGATGCTATCCCCCAAGTGCAAAACGGTTTGGGCGTAGCCATCGTAACAACACCTAAAGGTGTAATGACAGATCGTAAAGCGCGTGCTGCCGGTGTCGGTGGTGAAGTGCTTTGCTATGTAGCTTAACCCTGCAGGAGGAGTAAAAAAATGTCTCGTGTAGGTAAACTGCCAGTCGTAGTACCGGCTGGTGTAGAAATAACAATCGCACAAGAGCAAATCAATGTCAAAGGCACTGGAGGTACACTCCAATTGCCAATGAATAAATTGGTTGCAGTTGCGAATGAATCGGGCAAGCTAAGTTTTAAAGCGGCCAATGAATCACGTGAAGCAGATGCAATGACCGGCACTATGCGCCAACTTGTTAACAACATGGTCATTGGCGTAACAAAGGGCTTCGAAAGAAAGTTAACTTTGGTTGGTGTGGGTTACAAAGCGGCAGCAACTGGTAACAAACTGAACTTGCAAGTGGGTTACTCGCATCCAGTGAACTTTGATATGCCAACAGGAATCACGGTTCAAACACCGACACCTACTGAAATCATTATCAAAGGTGCTGATCGACAGGTTGTAGGTCAGATGGCTGCCGAGATTCGTGCTGTTCGCGCGCCTGAGCCATACAAAGGCAAAGGTATCCGCTACGCGGATGAGAAAATCACAATCAAAGAAACCAAGAAGAAATAAGGATCTGCAACATGTTGACCAAAAAAGAGCAGCGTCTTCGCAGAGCGCGTCAGACCCGCATACGTATTGCGCAGCAAGGAATTGCACGTTTGACTGTCAATCGCACAAACTTGCATATTTACGCCGCAGTAATCTCTGGCGATGGTGGCAAGGTGCTGGCATCAGCATCTACAGCAGAGGCAGAAGTGCGCGCATCACTGGGTGCATCTGGCAAAGGTGGAAACATTGCAGCTGCACAAGTCATTGGTAAGAGATTGGCTGAAAAAGCCAAAGCAGCTGGTGTTGAAAAGGTTGCGTTTGACCGTTCAGGATTTGCATACCATGGTCGCGTAAAAGCGTTAGCGGATGCAGCTCGTGAAGCTGGATTACAGTTCTAAGCAGATCGGAAATTAATATGGCTAAAGTACAAGCTAAAGTGCAGGGTAAGGCCGAAGGTCCTGAAGACGGTCTGCGCGAAAAAATGATCGCGATCAATCGCGTTACCAAAGTTGTTAAAGGCGGTCGTATTTTAGGATTCGCAGCCCTGACAGTAGTGGGTGATGGTGATGGTCGCATTGGTATGGGCAAAGGCAAATCGAAAGAAGTGCCATCTGCTGTACAAAAAGCAATGGAAGAAGCGCGACGCAACCTGATGAAAGTTTCATTAAAAAATGGATCTATTCATCACAAGGTGGTAGGTCAGCATGGTGCTGCTAGCGTGATGATGACTCCAGCCCCTAAAGGTACTGGAATCATTGCTGGTGGTCCAATGCGTGCAGTATTTGAAGTAATTGGAATCACAGATATCGTGGCAAAAAGCCATGGTTCAACCAATCCTTACAATATGGTACGTGCAACATTGAATGCACTGTCTGTATCAACGACTCCAGCAGAAGTGGCTGCCAAGCGCGGCAAAACCATAGAAGAAATCTTCGCTTAATCGGAGATATACCCATGACAACACAACAATTAGTAAAAATTCAACTGGTGCGAAGCCCCATTGGATGCAAAGAATCACACCGTGCAACTGTACGTGGATTAGGTTTGCGTAAAATGAACAGTACTAGTGAGTTGGTGGATACACCAGAAGTACGTGGAATGATTAACAAGATCAGTTATCTGGTCAAAGTGCTCTAAGGAGTTGATGATGGAACTCAATAGCATACAGCCAGCAGATGGTGCAAAACATGCAAAGCGTCGTGTAGGACGTGGCATTGGATCTGGACTCGGCAAAACAGCTGGTCGTGGACACAAGGGTCAGAAATCACGTGCAGGTGGTTACCACAAAGTTGGTTTCGAAGGCGGACAAATGCCAATGCATCGCCGTCTGCCTAAACGTGGCTTCAAATCACAATCTTTGAAATTTAATGCTGAAGTAACATTGACAACGCTTGAAGCGCTCAATCTACCAGAAGTTGACTTGCTAACACTCAAGCAATTGGGTGTAGTGGGTGAATTGGCTAAAGTAGTTAAAGTTATTAACACTGGCACCATCACAAAAGCTGTCAAACTCAATGGAATTGGGGCAACAGCTGGAGCAAAAACTGCTATTGAAGCAGTTGGTGGAAGTTTGGCTTAATACTAGTTCGAAAGAATCCCAGTGGCAACAAACGCAGCAAATTTAGCCAAAACAGGAAAGTTTGACGATTTACGTCGTCGACTTGTGTTTTTGTTGCTAGCTTTGGTCGTGTACCGAATCGGAGCCCATATTCCTGTTCCAGGAATTGATCCTGCGCAATTACAGCAGTTATTCAAGGGTCAAGAGGGTGGAATATTAAATTTATTTAATATGTTTTCCGGTGGTGCGTTATCAAGGTTCACAATTTTTGCCCTGGGAATCATGCCTTATATTTCTGCATCTATCGTAATGCAGTTATTGGGTTACGTTTTGCCTGCTTTTGAGCAGCTTAAAAAAGAAGGCGAAGCTGGGCGTAGAAAAATAACACAGTACACACGCTACGGAACTTTAGGTTTAGCTCTTTTCCAGTCGCTGGGTATTGCTATGGCACTCGAGGCATCTGCAGGCTTGGTCATATCGCCCGGTTTCGGTTTTAGAATGACATCGGTAGTTACTCTGACAGCTGGAACCATGTTTCTAATGTGGTTAGGTGAGCAAATAACAGAGCGCGGATTAGGTAATGGTATATCAATCCTAATTTTTGCAGGTATTGCAGCAGGGTTGCCAAGTGCATTGGGTGGTTTGTTCGAGCTGGTCAGAACAGGAGCTATGAGCATAATTGTATGTATCCTGATTGTGGCTTTGGTGGGTGTTGTAACCTATTTTGTAGTGTTTGTTGAGCGCGGTCAACGCAAAATTCTAGTGAATTACGCTCGTAGACAAGTCGGTAACAAAGTTTATGGTGGGCAGTCATCTCACTTACCGTTAAAGCTAAATATGGCAGGGGTAATTCCTCCTATATTTGCATCCTCGATAATCTTGTTACCTGCTACAATCGCAAACTGGTTCAGTACTGGTGACTCGATGCGATGGTTAAAAGACATTGCAAGTACCCTTAGCCCAGGGCAACCGGTCTATGTGCTTTTATATGCAGCCGCAATTGTATTTTTTTGCTTTTTCTACACTGCGTTGGTATTCAATAGCAGAGAAACAGCAGATAATTTAAAAAAGAGTGGTGCATTTGTTCCTGGAATTCGTCCAGGCGAGCATACAGCCAAATATATTGATAAAATACTGCTCCGTTTAACGTTTGCAGGAGCAATTTACATAACACTTGTATGTTTGTTGCCAGAGTTTTTAATTCTCAAGTACAACGTGCCCTTTTATTTTGGTGGAACATCTTTGCTGATTATTGTAGTTGTAACCATGGATTTCATGGCGCAGGTTCAGAATTACATGATGTCTCAGCAGTATGAATCACTGTTAAAGAAAGCTAACTTTAAAGCTTCTTGATGCAGTTGGGTTAATGGCTAGGGATGATGTAATACAGATGCAAGGGGAGATCCTAGAAAATCTTCCAAATGCCACTCTTAGGGTAAATCTGGAAAAAGGACATTCAGTACTAGGCCAAATATCAGGAAAAATGCGGATGCACTATATCCGAATTTTCCCGGTAACAAGGTGACTGTAGAGATGACTCCGCACGATCTAACGCGTGCACGAATCATCTTTCGGGCTAAGTAAAGTAATGATTAGCAGGTTAGTGCAATAGCACTTATGTGGTTTCAAGAGTTTTAGGAGAGAAATATGAAAGTTTCGGCTTCGGTCAAGAAAATTTGCCGTAACTGCAAAATCATTCGCCGTAAAGGTGTAGTTCGTGTGATCTGTACAGATCCACGCCACAAGCAACGGCAAGGTTAATTGCAAGAGTTTTAGAGGACGAAAATGGCACGTATAGCAGGCATTAATATTCCGCCGCAAAAGCATACTGAAATTGGTTTAACCGCCATCTTTGGTATTGGTCGTACACGAGCTCGCAAAATATGCGAGGCATGCGGCATTGCTTATTCGAAAAAAGTCAAAGACTTGACTGATGCTGATCACGAAAAAATTCGTGATCAAATCGCTCAATTCACCATTGAGGGTGACTTACGTCGTGAAACGACTATGAACATCAAGCGATTGATGGATATTGGTTGCTATCGCGGCTTCCGTCATCGTCGTGGCTTGCCATTGCGTGGTCAACGCACTCGCACCAATGCACGCACCCGCAAAGGTCCTCGTAAGGCCGCTGCATCGTTGAAGAAATAACAGGGATTGAGAGACCATTATGGCCAAAGCACCCGCTAATAACGCTGCGCAGCGTGTTCGCAAAAAAGTTCGTAAAAATGTTGCTGACGGCATTGCACATGTGCATGCTTCGTTTAACAATACCATTATTACCATCACAGATCGTCAAGGCAATGCTTTGTCTTGGGCGTCGTCAGGTGGTCAAGGCTTCAAAGGTTCACGTAAGTCAACTCCTTTTGCTGCTCAGGTAGCCTCAGAAGTTGCTGGACGTGCAGCCCAAGAGCAAGGCATTAAAAACCTTGATGTTGAAATCAAAGGTCCAGGCCCTGGACGCGAGTCTTCAGTGCGCGCATTGGCAGCATTGGGAATCCGTATCAACGTTATTGCTGACGTAACACCCGTTCCTCACAACGGATGCCGCCCTCAAAAGCGTCGTCGTATTTAATTCATTAACAAGCCCACCGCCATCAGGGAAACCTGATGGCTCCCGTGATGCAAATTCACGGAAGATGACATAAAGGAAGTTCAAGTGGCACGCTATCTCGGCCCCAAGGCCAAACTATCCCGCCGTGAAGGCACCGATCTTTTCTTAAAAAGCGCTCGCCGCTCAATTGGCGATAAAGCTAAGTTTGATTCCAAGCCAGGACAGCATGGACGTACTTCAGGGGCGCGCACTTCTGATTTCGGACTCCAACTGCGTGAAAAGCAAAAAGTAAAGCGCATGTACGGTGTTCTCGAGCGTCAATTTAGACGTTACTTTGAAGAGGCCGATAGACGCAAAGGAAATACGGGTGCAAATCTGTTGTTCCTGCTCGAATCACGCCTTGACAACGTTGTTTACCGTATGGGTTTTGGATCTACTCGTGCTGAATCGCGTCAGCTTGTATCGCACAAGGCGATCACTGTAAATGGCAATTCAGTTAACATTCCTTCCTACATGGTCAAACCAGGTGATGTTATTGCTATTCGCGATAAGTCTAAAAAGCAAAACCGTATTGTCGAAGCTTTGCAGTTAGCACAGCAGGTTGGAATGCCCTCATGGGTCGATGTAAGTTCCGACAAAGTCGAGGGTACATTTAAATCTGTTCCTGATCGCGATCAATTCGGGGCAGATATCAATGAATCACTCATCGTTGAGTTGTATTCACGTTAATCATAATAAATTATGAATTCGTTCCCGGGTCGTACTAGTGCGATCTGGGTACTTCATCAGCCTTACTGACGTAACGAGTCGGGGGTATTGAGAGGAAGTCTGCATGCAAGCTAATTTGCTAAAACCAAAATCAATCAATGTTGAACAACTCGGTACCAACCGCGCCAAAGTTGCTCTAGAGCCATTTGAACGTGGCTATGGTCATACATTAGGTAACGCGCTGCGTCGTGTATTGTTATCTTCAATGCCCGGTTATGCGGCAACTGAAGTTACTATTGCTGGCGTACTCCACGAGTACTCCTCAATGGATGGCGTACAAGAAGATGTTGTTAACATTCTTCTTAATCTTAAAGGCGTTGTTTTCAAGCTTCACGGTCGTGATGAGGTCACTTTAAGTCTGCGTAAGGATGTTGAGGGTTTGGTAACTGCAGCTGACATCCAAACACCTCATGATGTTGAAATCATTAATCCTAGCCATGTTATTGCAACTTTGTCACATGGTGGCAAATTGGATATGCAGATTAAGGTTGAAAAGGGTCGTGGTTATGTGCCCGGTTCTATGCGCCGTTATGCTGACGAGCCCAACAAATCAATTGGTCGTATTGTATTAGATGCCTCCTTTTCACCTGTGAAGCGTGTGAGCTATTCAGTTGAAAATGCCCGTGTAGAGCAACGTACTGACTTAGACAAACTTCTGGTTGAAATTGAAACTAACGGTGCAATCACAGCCGAGGATGCAGTGCGCGCTTCAGCAAAAATCCTTGTAGAGCAATTGGCAGTCTTTGCACAACTCGAAGGAAGTGAACTTGCTGCATTTGATGCGCCATCTTCGCGTGGTGCGGCTCAGTTTGATCCGGTATTGTTACGTCCAGTGGATGAGTTAGAACTTACAGTACGTTCAGCAAACTGTCTTAAAGCAGAAAATATTTACTACATTGGTGATTTGATTCAGCGTAGTGAAAACGAATTGCTTAAGACACCTAACCTGGGTCGTAAGTCACTGAATGAAATTAAGGAAGTTTTAGCCTCACGTGGCTTGACTTTGGGTATGAAGTTGGAAAATTGGCCGCCTTCATCTTTAGAAAAACGTTAAAACTTGCAGTACCTGATACGGCTGCTTTAATAAGTAAATAGGAATTATCATGCGTCACGGACACGGACTACGTAAACTTAATCGTACAACATCGCATCGTTTGGCTATGTTGCGTAATATGATGAACTCGTTAATTGAACACGAAGCTATCAAAACAACGGTACCTAAAGCTAAAGAACTGCGGCGAGTCATTGAGCCAATGATTACTTTAGCTAAAGAGGCATCTTTGGCTAATCGTCGCCTTGCTTTTGACCGTTTGCGTGATCGTGATAGTGTTACTAAGTTGTTTAATGATTTAGGCCCACGCTTTAAAGCTCGTCCTGGTGGTTACACACGTATTCTTAAAATGGGTTTCCGTGTAGGTGACAACGCTCCAATGGCACTGGTTGAGTTGGTAGACCGTGCTGTCGAAACTATTGATGCGCCAGCTGAAGAAAACAAGTCTTAATCGGCTATAATACACACACCGCGCGATGGAGCAGCCTGGTAGCTCGTTGGGCTCATAACCCAAAGGTCGTAGGTTCAAATCCTACTCGCGCAACCAAATCAGCTTAGTTGATTTACAAAAAGCCAACATTAGTTGGCTTTTTGTTTTGTGCGTTCAAACGACACAAACTTACATATTTCGTTGCATGTTTCTAGCATGGTTTGCTTTGAAACTAACGCTGATAGGTTAAGCTTCATGCCTCTAACTTTTTCAAATGAGACAAGCATATGACAAATTATCAAGAGCTGCGTTTGCTGGAGCAAAAACATGACTATATCGCTCTGATTCGTGAACTAAAAAAACTAATTGCAGAGGATAAGCGTGTGTTCACCGACCCCTACATCAAAGAATGGTGTGGAAGACGTTGGCGTAATCTTTTTATCAATGAGGCCGCTAAAGATTCGCACGCTGTTAAAGCAGCAGGAAAACGCTTAGGTGGCTTAAAAGTCAAAGACAGTCGTGATAACCGTCAAAAGGTTGCAGAACGCTTTTTGCGTGGAGATGGCCCTCTCGAATGGAATATCGACATGCCTGAGGCGCAAATTAAGCCTATCAAAAAAACAAGCTTGGTGTTTGCTCCAGGGCTTTTAACGGGCATTTTGCCAGTGAAGGCATTTATAGATGCTTTTCCAGCATTAGAGCGTGAAATGGGTATTCGTGTATTACAGTCAGATTCGCACCCCATGCGCGGCTGTGAGGCCAATACAGCAGATTTACTGCGAATGATTGAACAAGGTATTGGTCATGATGCCAGCGGAAAACTCATTCCCAAACAAGATGCACAAGCTCCTGGAGACTTTTTCTTTATTTCATACAGTAAAGGTACGCCAGATGTTCTTACCCTCTTGGTTGAACGTCCAGATGTTCGTTCACGCATACGCTGCCTAATGAATTGGGGCGGTGCACCCGGGGGATCACTGCTGGCTGATAATGCCTACGCAGTCATCAAGGATTTACCTGTGGAAGCTATTGAAAGTCGCATGACCGATGTTCTGCACATGATTTCACCTGTCATAAATCCAAAGGGGTTTATGGCGCGTATGCATGAATTCGACATCAAGAGCGCTGTAAAGTCGCTAACCATGGCAGAGCGATCGCACTTCAATCGCATGCATGGAGCTGCCATTGATGCGCTTGATTTGCCAATATTCAATATCACTGGATCTACTTCACCGCTTGAAGTTCCCTACTTCCAGTTACAGGGTGTTATGGAGTTGAATAAATACGATGCAAACAACGATATGCAGGTTACGCAGCATTGTGCAAAAATCCACTTGCCAATGGCCACTGATTTAGCCATGGTACGAGCGCATCACTGGGATTTGTCATACAGCCCATTTCCGAAGTCTATGCGTTTTGGATCTCCCAATTTGGAGCACCATTTTCCAAAATCAGCTGCAGCAAATGCAATGACGCAATTTGTAGCAGAGTTAGGTTTGGTCGACTAGATAGTAGAAATTGCAGCCTGTGTAATACAGGCTGCAATTGCATTGCTTAGGCCGTTACTTCCACTTCAGGAGCGGAAACAGCGGGTGTTTCAGTTGTCACTGCAGGTGTTGGACTATTTGATGATTCGGGAGCTTTAGCAACCTTTTTGCTGGCAGGTCTTGGCTTTTTGGTTGGAGTAGCTTTGCCACCTGCAGAAGTTGAGGTTTTCTTAAAACTCGTTTTTTCAGCCTTGGGTGCCGCATCCTTAGCAGCTGGTGCTAAGTCTTCGCTTTTCTTCAGTGCTACCGCTTTAAGTTCTTCGTATGCGTCACCAATAAACTTGGCCAGTGACTCAATATCAGGCATGGCATTGCGGCAACCCAATATTCCAAAGTCTAATTGGTTGCCATGGCTACAAAGGGTGATGTTAAGCGCTTGTCCGTCCATAAGTATAGACAGAGGGTAGTAGCCTACTAGTTTTGCTCCTTTGAAATACAAAGTTTCTCGTGGGCCAGGTACGTTTGATATCACCAAATTGGCAGGTGGTTTTAAATACTCAGATAATCTGAACTGATTAATTAAAGCAGCAGTGCTTTGTGCCACCACTGCAAGAGTTTGAACCGCATCACGACTCAGAGAGCTCATGTCATTTTTTGCAGCGGCTGCAGATCTTCCAATGGCCTTAAGACGGTCTAATGGGTCTGAAATATCGGTGCGTAAATTGACCGCTACGTAAGAAATTTGGTTGCCCTGTTTTGTAGAACCCTTAACTTGTAAAGATACCGGCACAGTGGCAGTTAATGGTAAATCGGGTGTTTGTCCTTTTTCCTCTAAATAGCGTCGCAGAGCGGCAGAAGAAATAGCAAGGAATAGATCGTTAACAGTGTGTCCTAGCGCTTTGCCTAGTTCTTTGGTTTCAGCCAGTGGAAGAGTATGAATGGCAAAGCGACGTGAGGCCGTAATGTGTCCATTAAAAACTGTTTTTGTGGTTTGAAACGCAATCGCAGCCTCTGTTTTGCCAGGTAATGCAATAGCCTTAAGCGCTTGGGGCAAAGATTTAATTGGACCCATTAAACTCTTAACAGTACGAGCAGCCTTTTCACTGAGCGTACGGTTTGCACGAATACTTTTCTCAATTTGCTCGATTGCCCAGGGTGCTTTGGTGTCCAGATCTTCCGGTGAACGTGAAAAGCTTTGATCAATCAATTTCATTCCACCAACACCATCTACCAAGGCGTGGTGCATTTTTGTATACAGAGCAAACTTATTGCCTTCTAAGCCCTCGATGAGATACATTTCCCACAGTGGGCGGGTACGATCTAATAAGCGGCCATGCAAACGTGAAACAAGCTTCATTAACTGATCCATTCTGCCGGGCTTGGGTAGGGCAGAATGACGCAGGTGGAAATCAATGTCAAAGTTGTTGTCCGGAATCCACGTGGGAAACGCGAATGGCAAGCCTTTAGGACTTAACTTCAAATTAAAGGGCTCTCCTACCGGAATCTTTTCTAAGCTGGCTTTTAGGTCAGCAACAAACGAACCCTTGTAGCCTGCTGGGGGCTCGAAAATTTGCAAACTCGCAATATGCGAGGGAGCCTCGGGTGTTTCCATTTTCAAAAAAGCCATGTCCAAAGGACTCAATCGACGTGCCATAACGTCCCCTCTTAAAGTTGTCAAGAAATATGTTTCTGGCATAAGTGTGTAACTAATGCAGATGCATGCGAATTTATCACGATCAAAGCGATTTATGACGCAAATATTAAAGTACGCGCAAAAATGTGTAACCAGACCGGGTTAGTACTCACAGTAACTGCTTGAGATGATGCCGCCACCCAAGCAAATGTCCTCCGCATAAAGCACAGCCGATTGCCCCGGTGTAACTGCCCATTGGGGTAGGTTAAATTGCAAGCTGAAATGGGTTGCATCCAAACCGCTAAGAGCGCAAAGTGCATCAGTTTGCCGATAACGCGTTTTTGCAGCGTAGCTACCGGCCTTTGCAGGTGATCCAGATAGCCAACTGGCATCTATCGCCTGCAGAGTCATGGATTGCAACCATGGGTGATCATGGCCTTGAACTACCCATAAAGTATTGTTTTCTATATCTTTTTTTGCAACAAACCATGGGGCGTGTTCGCCACTTCCTTTGTGTGCACCCTTGGCTTTTAAACCACCAATGCCAAGGCCTTGGCGTTGGCCAAGAGTGTAAAAGGAAAGTCCAACATGTTCTCCTATCGTTCGACCCTTGGTATCTTTGATCGGGCCAGGTGCATGTGCGATGTAGCGGTTTAAAAACTCTCTAAATGGGCGCTCGCCGATAAAGCAAATTCCGGTAGAGTCTTTCTTTTTTGCGTTGGGAAGTCCTATTTCTTCCGCAACGCGTCTAACCTCCGATTTGAGCAGTGCGCCCACCGGAAACAGTGATTTGGCTAACTGGTTTTGTGTAAGTCGATGCAAAAAATAGCTCTGGTCTTTGCCTGGGTCTACACCTTTTAAAAGTTCAAATAGGTCAGAGGATGGGTTGTGTCTTACCCGTGCATAGTGACCGGTGGCGATACGCTCGGCACCCAGACGAATGGCATGTTCTAAGAAGGCTTTGAACTTGATCTCAGCGTTGCAGAGTATGTCAGGGTTCGGCGTTCTGCCGGCTTGGTACTCTCTCAAAAATTCAGCAAAAACGCGATCTCGGTATTCGCTGGCAAAGTTGACGTGTTCTATTTCAATGCCAATAACATCCGCCACAGCGGCTGCATCCACAAAGTCGATGTTTGAAGAGCAGTACTCACTGTTGTCGTCATCTTCCCAATTTTTCATGAAAATGCCGACAACCTCATGCCCTTGCTGCTTGAGCAAGTAGGCGGTTACAGCAGAGTCAACTCCTCCACTTAAACCAACAACAATGCGCTGCTTAACCATCCAAAACTCCCTATGTCAATGCTGTTACGCTTGGATCGGTATAAATCAAATCAATTGGATAGCGTTGGCCTTTGAGGTAGTCTTCCATGCAGCGTAAAACCAATGGGCTACGTAGCAGATTGCAGCTTTGGCGTACTTCATTGGCAGTTAACCACAATGTGCGTGTGATTCCAGTATCAAGATTGCGGGTGGGATTAAAAGTGCCAAGATCGCCGCAAAACGCAAAACGCAAATAGGTGACATCTTGAATAGAGCGCGACAAATAAACGCCTACTAAAAAATTTGGAGTAAATTCAAAAGCTGTCTCCTCTAGAGTCTCTCTTATGCAGGCTTCTACTGGCGACTCTCCCGGATCAAGATGACCAGCAGGGTTGTTCAGTCGCAGTCCCTCGGGGGTATGCTCTTCAACAAAAAGAAATCGGCCATCGCGTTCAATGATGGCAGCTACGGTAACATGAGGTTTCCAACGAGATGTCATGCAGCATTATCTCAGTGTTCAATGAAAAAAAAACGCCTAATGCACATATTGGTGATTTGACGAGTGAATAGTCACTATAAATTCATGTAAGCTTAACGACAGTTATTTTTTAAACCTTTTTTTAAGGAGCGCTCCATGCAAATTGGCGTACCCACCGAAACTTTGGTGGGAGAAACCCGTGTAGCCGTCACACCGGAAACAGTAAAAAAACTCAAATCACAAGGGCACACTGTGCGCATTCAATCCGGAGCAGGTGTTCCTGCCAGTGTCACGGATGACGCCTATGTTGCTGCGGGTGCAGAAGTAACCGATGCCAAGGGGGCATTGTCGTGTGATCTGGTTTTAAAAGTTCGAACTCCGGTGGATGCAGAACTATCCCTCATGAAGCCAGGTGCGACATTGGTTGGTATGTTAAATCCGTTTGACGCAGCAGGTTTGCAGCGTCTAGCAACGGCACAGCTAACTTCCTACGCTCTAGAGGCTGCTCCCCGTACTACCCGTGCACAGAGCATGGATGTGCTATCAAGTCAGGCTAATATTGCAGGTTACAAAGCCGTGATGATGGCTGCTGACAAGTACCAGCGATTTTTCCCAATGCTTATGACAGCAGCAGGTACCGTTAAGGCGGCACGTGTGGTTATTCTAGGTGTTGGCGTGGCAGGTCTACAGGCCATTGCAACTGCCAAGCGTCTGGGTGCGGTAATCGAAGCATCAGATGTACGTCCTAGCGTAAAAGAGCAGGTGGAGTCTCTGGGTGCTAAGTTCATTGATGTTTCTTACGATACCCCTGAAGAAAAAGAAGCCGCTGTTGGTGTGGGTGGTTACGCTAAGCCTATGCCGCAAAGTTGGCTAGATCGTCAGAAGTTAGAGGTGGCAAAACGTGTAGCCATGGCAGATGTTGTTATCAGTACGGCATTGATTCCTGGCCGTGCTGCACCGGTTTTGGTAACAGAAGACATGGTTAAATCCATGAAGGCTGGTTCTGTCATTGTTGACTTGGCTGCAGGCAAGGGTCCCGGTGGAGTAGGTGGCAACTGCCCGCTCTCTGAAGCGGATAAAACTGTTGTTAAACACGGTGTCACTATTGTTGGAGAAACCAATCTTCCTGCACTGGTGGCTGCAGATGCATCTTCGTTGTATGCGCGCAATGTACTTGACTTTTTAAAGTTGGTCATTAACAAAGAGGGCGCTTTGCATGTTGATATGTCTGACGACATAGTGGCTGCTTGCCTGATGACCCAAGGTGGCGAAGTTCGCCGCAAATAAAAAATTAACCCAAGAAAAGGAGAGTCACCATGGAAATGGTTTCCCCCACCATATTGAATCTTATTATTTTTGTGCTGGCTATATACGTGGGTTACCACGTGGTCTGGACCGTTACCCCTGCTTTACACACCCCGCTCATGGCAGTAACGAA
The DNA here is from genome assembly GCA_943327015.2 of Akkermansia muciniphila. GTDB lineage: Bacteria > Pseudomonadota > Gammaproteobacteria > Burkholderiales > Burkholderiaceae_C > Allorhodoferax. The sequence goes on along the minus strand of CALPVM020000002.1, from coordinate 13,458 downwards.
TGCTATTTCAGCTATCGTTATTGTTGGCGCTATGCTGGCTGCGGCCTTGACAGAAACTACCCTTGGTAAGTCTATGGGCGTGTTGGCTGTAGTGTTAGCCGCAGTCAATGTTTTTGGTGGTTTTATGGTTACACGCCGTATGCTTGAAATGTTCAAGAAAAAAGAGAAAAAAGTTGTAGTAAAGGAAGGTGCTAAATGAGCCTCGATATCGTAACCCTCTTGTACTTGTTTGCAAGCGTCTGTTTTATACAGGCGCTTAAAGGCCTGTCACACCCGACTACTTCAATACGCGGAAACATGTTTGGAATGGTTGGTATGGCAGTAGCTGTGGTAACAACAGCGGCCTTGATTTTTAAAATTGCCAGCCAGACCGGACAAAACGGTGTTGTTGGAATGACTTGGGTTATCGGCGCTCTGTTGGTGGGTGGCACTGCTGGTACTGTGATGGCCAAGCGGGTAGAAATGACCAAAATGCCCGAATTAGTAGCCTTCATGCACAGCATGATTGGCTTGGCTGCAGTATTTATTGCGGTTGCAGCCGTAGCTGAGCCTTGGGCTTTTAATATTGCGGCTAAAGATGCAGAAATTCCGTTAGGTAACCGACTTGAGCTTTTCTTGGGTGCGGCAATTGGCGCAATTACTTTTAGTGGCTCGGTCATTGCGTTTGGAAAACTGTCCGGGAAGTACAAATTCCGACTTTTCCAGGGCGCTCCTGTGCAGTTTGCAGGTCAGCATAAATTAAATCTGGTGCTGGGTCTTGCTACCTTGGGATTGGGTTTTGCCTTTATGCTCACAGGCAATTGGAATGCATTTTTCCTTATGTTGGCATTGTCTTTTGTAATGGGTGTTTTAATAATCATTCCGATCGGTGGCGCTGACATGCCGGTCGTGGTTTCTATGCTTAACAGCTATTCCGGTTGGGCTGCTGCAGGCATCGGCTTCTCGCTCAACAACAGCATGCTGATTATTGCCGGCTCACTCGTGGGATCTAGCGGTGCAATTTTGAGTTACATCATGTGCAAAGCCATGAATCGTTCATTCTTCAATGTGATTCTGGGTGGTTTTGGAAGCGACCCTACCACTGCAGCAGCAGGAGGGCAGGTCCAGCGCAGTGTGAAGAGTGGTAGTGCAGATGATGCTGCATTTGTCTTGGGTAACGCAGAAACCGTGGTTATTGTTCCAGGCTATGGCTTGGCGGTTGCGCGTGCGCAGCATGCGGTAAAAGAGCTTGCTGCCAAACTCACCGAAAAAGGCATTACCGTTAAATACGCAATTCACCCCGTAGCCGGCCGCATGCCAGGACACATGAACGTACTGTTGGCCGAAGCCGAAGTGCCGTACGACCAGGTGTTTGAGATGGAGGACATTAATGGTGAGTTTGGTCAGGCAGATGTCGCTATTATTCTGGGGGCCAATGATGTGGTAAATCCTGCTGCACACATCAAAGGAAGTCCCATTTATGGCATGCCCATTCTCGAAGCGTATAAGGCAAAAACAATTATAGTGAATAAGCGTTCCATGGCCGCAGGTTATGCGGGTTTGGATAATGAATTGTTCTACATGGACAAAACCATGATGGTTTTTGGCGACGCTAAAAAAGTTGTTGAAGATATGGGCAAGGCTATTGAATAGTACTTCTGCCTTTTAAAAAAATTAAACATAAGAGGATGACAATGACAGATCGCGTTTGGTTAAAGAGCTACGACAAAGGGGTACCTGCAGATATCGATGCGACCATTTATCCATCACTGGTCGCATTGATGGAAGAGGCCTTTCAGAAGTACGCTAACAGAACAGCATATAGTTTTATGGGTAAAGACATAAGCTATGCGCATACCGATAAATGCAGTCAGGCGTTTGCAGCCTACTTGCAAAGTCTAGGTTTGGTGAAAGGTGACCGTGTTGCCATCATGATGCCAAATGTTCCTCAGTATCCGATGGTGGTTGCTGGCATTTTGCGGGCAGGATTTATCGTGGTTAACGTTAATCCGCTCTATACCCCTCGCGAGTTGGAGCATCAACTCAAAGATTCTGGAGCCAAGGCGATTGTCATTATTGAAAACTTTGCTACAACCTTAGAAAAGTGTATTTCAAATACACCTGTCAAGAACGTAGTGTTGTGTGCCATGGGAGATCAATTGGGGTTTTTCAATGGCTTGTTAACTAATTTTGTTGTCAGAAAGGTGAGGAAAATGGTTCCAGCCTTTCATTTGCCTGGTGCAGTTCCTTTTAACCGGGCATTGGCTGAAGGTGCCAAGTTAAGTTACCAAAAGCCGGTTATTAAGCCTGATGATGTAGCTGTATTGCAGTATACCGGTGGTACTACTGGTGTATCAAAGGGTGCAGTTTTATTGAACAGAAACCTGATTGCCAACATGCTTCAAAACGAGGCGTGGAACGATCCTGTAATGAAGCAAATCACAGCTAAAGAGCAAATGGTAAGTGTATGTGCATTGCCGCTATACCATATCTTTGCTTTTACCATCGGCATGATGTATTCCATGCGAACCGGCGGCAAGATGATTCTCATTCCCAATCCACGCGATTTGGGTGAGGTGTTAAAGGAATTATCAAAGCACAAAGTTCACAGTCTGCCTGCGGTAAATACTTTGTTTAATGGGTTGGCTAATCATCCAGACTTCAATAAAGTGGATTGGAGCAACCTTAAAAACTCACTCGGTGGAGGCACTGCCGTGCAAGGCGCCGTGGCCAAACTGTGGTTTGAGAAAACCGGTTGCCCCATTTGTGAAGGTTATGGTTTGAGTGAAACCTCGCCCTCGGCGTGTGCTAATCCTGTTACTTCCAAGGAATACACAGGAACGATTGGCGTTCCTTTGCCTAGCACCTACATCAAATTGTTAGACGATGACGGAGTTGAAGTTCCGATTGGGCAGCCCGGCGAAATAGCCATTAAAGGCCCTCAGGTCATGGCTGGCTACTGGCAAAGGCCTGACGAAACTGCCAAGGTTATGACCAATGACGGCTATTTCAAATCCGGTGACGTTGGCATAATGGATGAGCGTGGATACTTCAAGATCGTTGATCGTAAGAAGGATATGATTTTGGTGAGTGGTTTCAACGTGTTCCCCACCGAGCTCGAAGATGTTATGGCGCAAATGCCCGGGATTATGGAGTGCGCTTGCGTTGGTATGCCCGATGCCAAGACAGGCGAAGCAGTGAAAATGGTGATAGTTAAAAAAGACCCCAATCTGACTGAAGCCGATGTTCGTGCATACTGCAAAGAAAATTTGACAGGCTATAAACAGCCTAAGGTAGTTGAATTCCGCACTGAATTGCCAAAAACACCTGTTGGTAAAATCTTGCGGCGTGAACTACGCAACAAATAATTCACTGACGTTATTTGAGCCAACCACGCCTACGAAAGTACCACATCGGAACCAGTGCACTGGCAAGCATCATTGCGATGCCGTAGGCGTAACCAAACTCCCAGTGAAGCTCTGGCATTTTGTTAAAATTCATGCCATAAACACTTGCAATCAAAGTGGGCGGTAACAATGCCACACTCGCAACTGAGAAAATTTTGATAATTTTGTTCTGATTGATGTTAATGAAACCAACGGTTGCATCCATCAAGAAGTTAATTTTGTCAAATAAAAAAGCGGTGTGCGAGTCTAGTGAGTCGATGTCGCGCAAAATTTGTCGAGCCTCTTCAAACTGGTCTTTGCTAAGCATTTTGCTGCGCATTAAAAAGCTAACTGCTCTGCGTGTGTCCATGGCGTTACGACGGATGCGGCCATTCATGTCTTCGTGACGCGCAATCGCACCTAATACATCGGTTGCAACTTCATCGGTCACATTACCTGAGAGTACCTGCTCGCTGACCTTTTCCAAGGCATCATAAATGCCTTCTAAGGTGTCTGCAGAGTATTCTGCGTCTGCATCAAAAAGCTTTAATAACACTTCTTTGGCATCAATGATCAAACCGGGTGCACGGCGCGCGCGCATGCGAAGTAAGCGAAATACCGGCACATCTTCATCGTGAATTGAAAATAAAACACCTTTGCTTTTGAGCTGTTCGTTTACCAAATTCAAAATAAATGCTACGCGCACAGTGCGAGGGTCAGTGATGTCTGCAATCAAAAAGTCACTACGAATATGCACATCACCATTGTCCTCTGCATAGAAACGGGCTGATTCTTCAATGTCTTCATCCATCGCATCATCGGGAATGGACAAGCCATAATACTGCTTGATCCAGCGCTTTTCCTCAATGGTTGGAGACTCCAGATCAACCCAGATGGGTTGAAACTTAGAAAGCTCTTCAAGAGATTCAATTTCCTCTTGAAAGAGCCTGCCATTTGACAACGTAAAAATGTTGATCATGGTTCGTTTTCAGAACGACGTAATGTTAATGCGGGGTTGCAGTGCACACAAGTCAATCATGCATCGCTGTACGCATTGGTTAGGTGGCAATTTGCACAATTTAATTATCGCACTCTAGTAGAGCATCAGCCTGTACAGGAATCAAATAGTACACTGTGGCATGAACCACATACTATCCCCTCGCAGAGAATTCTGGCTATTGATTACTTTGGCCGGAATCCAGTTTACTCATATTCTAGACTTTATGATTATGATGCCGCTGGGGCCTCAGTTTACGCAAATATTTCGTATTTCAGATGTTCAGTTCGGATGGCTGGTCTCTGCGTACACGCTCTCAGGTGGCGTAGCCGGATTGTTGGCATCCATTTTTATTGAGCGGTTTGATCGTAAAAAATTATTAATTGCTTTATACGCCCTTTTTGCAGTTTCGACCTTGGCTTGTGGATTGGCTTGGTCTTACGAGGCACTTTTGGTTGCAAGGGTCGCTGCTGGTGTATTTGGTGGAGTTTTGGCCGCATTATCCCAAACCATAGTAGGAGATGTCATACCTTTTGAGCGGCGTGGTCGTGCTGTTGCGATAGTTATGACATCGTTTTCCATTTCTACGGTCGCTGGCGTGCCATTGGGCTTATTTTTGGCCGCACATTGGGGATGGCAGACTCCCTTTTTTGGGATAGCCATTGTTTGCATATTGTTTACAGTGTTTGCGCATTTCTCGATGCCCCCTTTGACGGCACATTTACACTTGCAGTCGCCGTCCTCTGCCTTGCGCAGAATTTCAGAAACTTTGGCGGATGCTAACCATCAACGGGCTTTTGTTTTTTCGGCTTTAATGATGTTCACAGGCTTTACCGTCATACCTTACATCACCATTTATATGCAAACCAACGTAGGTTTGCATGCGGCGCAAATACCTTATATTTACCTTTGTGGTGGCATAGCCACTTTGATGACAGCGCGCCTGTTCGGTCGATTGACAGATAGCAAGGGTAAGTTCCAAACTTTTCAGGTGCTTGCAGCTTTAGTCATATTGCCGCTTTTTGCGGTAACTTTACTCCAGCCGGGCCCGCTATGGGTGGCATTACTGGCTAGTACTTTGCTCTTTGTGTGTATGAGCGGACGCATTATTCCGGGCATGGCCATGCTAAGCTCAGCCGCCAACCCGGCCCTGCGTGGTACTTTCATGACGCTTAATTCATCTGTACAGTCCGCTGCTATGGGACTTGCGGCACTTACTGGTGGTGCAATTATTAGTCGTGATGGCAGTGGTTTGGTTCAGCACTATTGGGTGGCAGCATTAGCGGGTGGATGTGCTAGTTTATTGAGCATAGTGGTGGCTCGCAAATTGAAAATGCGGCAATAACCTGCTATTTTTTTGCTTCAAAAAGCCTTTTTTTGTTCTAAACAGATTGCAATTGTGTTGAATCAGGCGCATAGTGGAACCGTGACAGAAGGCATTTATTAACCCTTTAAGCAACTGGAGGCTATGTATGAATTTGACGATTAGCGGTCATCACCTTGAAGTTACCCCGGCCCTGCGTAGTTACGTTACCACTAAGTTAGACCGCATTACCCGACATTTTGACCAAGTCGTAGATGTTAAAGTGTTACTCTCCATAGAAAACCAAAAGGAGAAAGAGCGTCGCCAGCGTGCAGAATGCAATATTCACGTTAAAGGTAATGATATGTTCGCAGAAAGTGCCCACGAAGATCTTTACGCTGCAGTTGATGAATTAATGGATAAATTGGATCGTCAAGTAGTACGTCATAAGGATAAAGTACAGAACCATCAACACCAACCTTCTAAGCGATTGATGTAGCCTACATTGCTAGAGTCAACAGCCAAAAACCGTCCCCATAAGGCGGTTTTTTTATGTGCATAATGCGCCCATACTATGAACAGACTAGCTTCTATCCTCCCTCCCTCACACGTACTTGCACAAGTTGATGTAACGAGTAAAAAGCGCGCCTTTGAAGAAATCGGATTGCTGTTTGAAAGTCAGCATGGATTGAGCCGTGCATTGGTCACAGACAGTCTTTTCTCGCGGGAAAGGCTGGGTTCCACAGGCCTTGGCTACGGAGTAGCAATTCCACATGGACGCATCAAAGGACTCAAAGCTCCAATGGCAGCAGTGTTTCGGTTGGTTCAACCGATTGTGTTCGATGCTCCTGATGGGCAGCCCGTCAATTTTCTTATTTTTTTGCTGGTGCCTGAAGCCGCAACTCAAAAGCATCTAGAAATACTGTCTGAAATTGCCGAATTATTGAGCGATGCGGTGTTAAGAGAGCAGCTTGTTAGTTGTGCCGATTCTGTGCAACTGCATGCATTGATAGCAGGTTGGCAGTCTGCACGTACCATTTAAATTCTAACCTCACCGGAGTCAAGCCGTGAAACCTACCGCAGTCAGTGCAGATGTATTGTTTGAGGAGTTCAGGTCTTCACTGCGTTGGGAATGGGTAGCTGGTTTAGGTGCGTCGGAACGTCGGTTTGATGAAGTGGCTGTACGGGCTGCACGTTCAGGCGCCGACTTAGTCGGATATCTGAACTACATACACCCTTACCGGGTGCAAATTCTTGGTGAGCGTGAAATTGCTTACATTACACAAGCTAGTCACGAAGACGGTGCGCGCCGTATTTCCCGTATTGTGACACTTGAGCCGCCGGTTCTCGTTTTAGCCGATGGTCAAACAGCCCCACAGGCACTCCTGTCGATGTGTGAGCGCGCCCAAATTCCGATGTTCGCCACCAAGGAGTCATCTGCCTTTGTCATTGATGTGTTGCGGGCTTTTTTGTCCAAGCATTTTGCAGAGCGTTTGACTATTCATGGCGTTTTCATGGACATTCTAGGCTTGGGTGTGCTAATTACGGGCGAATCCGGTCTAGGTAAAAGCGAGTTGGGATTAGAGCTCATCTCGCGTGGTAATGGTTTGGTGGCAGATGATGCGGTCGATTTATTCCGCATTAATCAGACGACCATTGAGGGACGTTGTCCAGAATTGTTGCAAAATTTACTCGAAGTGCGTGGCATTGGCTTGCTGGATATTCGTGCTATTTTTGGTGAAACTGCGGTGCGACGCAGGATGCGTTTGAAGTTGATTGTGCACTTGGTGCGACGTGAGACTATGGAGCGAGAATACGAGCGCATTCCCTATGAGCCTTTAACACAAGACATTTTGGGTATCCCTGTACGTAAGGTTATTATTCAGGTGGAGGCTGGGCGCAACATTGCGGTGCTGGTAGAGGCGGCAGTGCGCAATACTATTTTGTATTTGCGTGGCATCGACACCTACCAAGAGTTTGTCGAACGCCACCGCATTGCCATGGAAAAGGGCGATTAACTGTAATTAGCCACCCCAGCTGTCTTTCAGGCCGACTGCAAAGTTAAATACTGGTTTTTCTGCAGTGTGTTCTACACGGTCTGCTACAAAGTACCCGTGCCGCTCGAACTGGAATTTATCATCCGACTTGGCGCTCGCTAGGCTAGGTTCAAGCCATGCTTGCACGATACGCAAGCTATTGGAGTTGATGCTATCCAAAAAGTCTTTGCCACCCGCGTCGGGTTGTGCATCTTTAAACAATCGGTCATACATACGCACTTCAGCGCGTACGCCGTCATGGATCCCCACCCATGTAATCACCCCTTTTACCTTGACGCTGTCGCTGCCAGGTGTGCCACTTTTGGTGTTTGGTATAAGTGTTGCATGTACTTCGGTAACATTTTCATTTGCGTCTTTAACGCAACCTATGCATTCGATGATGTGGCCGTACTTCAAGCGTACTTTATTGCCGGGAAACAACCTGAAAAATCCCTTGGGCGGCGTGTCTTCGTAGTCTGAGCGCTCAATCCACACGTCTCTACCCATCGTAAATTGGCGTTTGCCCCATTCTGGGTGGTGGGGATGCACTGGGGCAGAGCAATCATCCATAAATCCTGCGCCCATGACTTCATCCCAGTTGGTAAGTACTAGTTTTACCGGGTCCAACACAGCCATGGCACGTGGTGTGGTTGCATCCAGCGTTTCTCGCAAGCAACCCTCCAGTGTGGAGTAGTCAATCCAGCTATCGCTTTTGGTGACACCAATGCGTTCAGCAAAAAGTTGCATGCTTTCTGGCGTGTAACCCCGGCGGCGCAGCCCCACAATAGTTGGCATGCGGGGGTCATCCCAACCGCTGACTTTTTTCTCTTGCACCAATTGTGCTAATTTACGTTTGCTGGTAACCACATAGGTTAGGTTGAGACGTGCAAACTCATACTGGCGTGGGGGTGGGGAGCAAATCAACCCGCCTTCAATCAGGCGCGCCAGCAGCCAGTCATAAAACGGTCGTTGATCTTCAAACTCAAGTGTGCAAATACTATGGGTAATGTTTTCTAGTGCATCTTCAATCGGGTGAGCAAAGGTGTACATGGGATAAATACACCACGTATCACCGGTGTGGTGATGGGTGGCACGACGAATTCGATAAATGGCAGGGTCACGCAAGTTAATGTTGGGCGAAGCCATGTCAATTTTGGCGCGCAGCACCATGGATCCGTCAGCATGTTTACCATCGCGCATTTCCCGAAAACGGACTAAATTATCAGCAGCAGAATGGTCTCGGTACGGGCTGTTAACACCGGGCTTGCCAAAATCACCACGGTTAATGCGCATATCTTCTGCGCTTTGTTCATCGACATACGCATATCCGGCCTGAACCAAGTATTCAGCTGCGCGGTACATAAAGTCAAAATAGTCGCTAGCCTGGTACAAATGCGTCGTAGTGGTTCCACTGTAGGTGCTGCTCCAATCAAAACCTAACCATTGCACGGCATCTTTGATGCTGTTGACGTATTCAAGGTCTTCCTTTTCGGGGTTGGTGTCGTCAAAGCGTAAATGGCACACACCACCATAGTCACGGGCCAGACCAAAATTGATGCAAATACTCTTGGCGTGCCCAATGTGCAGGTAGCCGTTAGGCTCGGGAGGAAATCGCGTTCTAATTTTTGCTGTGTCCGGTTCACCAGCTGCATGGAGAGCTGCATCACCGGGCATACCACCCCAACGTCGCTGGGAATAAGTTCCGGCGTTCAGGTCATGCTCAATGATCTGTCGCAAGAAATTACTTGGCTTGGAAGGTTCCGGAATGTTTGTTCCGGTCGATTTAGGTTTGGCAGTGGTATTTGAACTCATACGCAATATTTTAGACGCGCACAGGGGTTAAGCTAACATAGTGTTTGTTAGCGCGCTCTAATAAGGGTGCAATATGTCTTTAATCGTTTCCCCAAAAGTGGTGATTCAGCAGTCTGATGTGCAATCTGCTACCCAATATGGCTTGAGTACACACACTCAAGCTTAAAAAACAATCAGGAGATAGCCGCGATTAAATTAAATACTTTATGTGGCCGAATTAATTAATAAGCTTCAACACCACGATGATTTTTCCCTCCTGAAATTTGCCAAGCAGTTTGTTGATTGACGAGTTTTGCCAAATATTCCAACTCGTCATCTGAATGATTCAGCATTTTTCCTGGAAATAAAAATTTGCCGGCTTTAGAGACGGGCTCTGCCCAAAAAGCTTCGTGGTGTTCTGTAGAGCTAACGGTTTTATCCTGGCCGGCGGTTAGTTCCACTGTGCCATAGCATGTGCAAAAGTAACTACGGTTGTCTTGCTTTTCAAAAACTTCGGTATAAACACCCGTGCCTCGAATGCCGGCCACCAACGTGGGTGTCACAATTTTACGCTCGCTTCCCTTGCCCCAGACACTGACCACTGCACCGTTAATAAGTCGCAAAGTATTGACAATTTGCGTGGATATTGCACCGTCGAAAGTTAGTTTGGTATTGGGGCGAACCTGGAATGCAGATGTGCCCATCACCACTACTAAATTGGATTTTGGGCCTGTACTTATTGAATCGGTTGCATAAATTGCCTGTCCCTTTATAAGAGGCTTGCCATTGGCAAGCACATCTCCAGTAATGGACACTACATTGCTGCGATTTTCGGCGCTGGCAGTACTTGCTCCACCTAAAGTGAGCCATGCGGCAGCTGATTTTAAAAAATCACGGCGCTGAAACCACAAAACATCGCTTTCACTACAGTCTTGAAAATAGTGTTGAGTCATGGTGTTGGTTCAGTTTCTGCTGCTGATTCAAAGCAGTCTTTATAGGTGAAAAAAATAGACGTAAAAAACATCGAGGCCATCCATATTGCGGCGGGAAACAAGGTGGCAGCCACCCATTGTGGATTGCCAATCAAGGCAACAATAGCTGCGATTGTCATGCTGATTGCAATAAAAGCCATTATCCATGTGAGCCCAAATAAGGTAAAGGCCCAAAAGTTACGCATACAAGCCACTAAACTGAAGAAAAGACTTTTAGCAGGAGAAATGCCATGCCAATAAACTAATGCTGGAGCATGCCAAAACAGCATAGAAAGTGGCGCATACAAAGCCATGGCAATAAGTGCCGCAAGTTCAAAGCGCTCGTCTGTAAGAAGTTCTTCATTAACAGTACCTCCCGTTAAATACAGTTTTGCAAACTGCCCGCCATCTGCCAGAGCCGTAATGGCCAGTACCAATAAAAAACTGACCGCATAAATGCCACCCAAAATGAGCATCGCTCGTGCCTGTGGGCGCCCGTTTTTATAAGCCGTGAAGAGCACCATGGGCATTGGAAATTTCCCGTTGCAGGCTTCTTGGCTGGCAACCATCAAGCCAAGCGTAGCAGCAGGCAGAAGAGTCAGCGCTAGTGCTGAGCCGATGAGGGGAATAGCACTAAGCAATGACATTAGTGCTAAAAACATTAAAAAAAGCCCAGATAGAGCAAGAGGCTGCTTAAAGAAAGTTTGAAATCCTTGCTTTACCCACTGAGAACCAGTACGTGCGGGGACAATTTGAAGTTTCATTTTCTGTCTTATGTTTGGGCTGAAATACGGTGGCGCAACACGCGTTCAAAATGCGTTGGATCATGCGGTTTTAGCATAGATGCTTCTCTGGGTAAATGCCAGTCCCAGAGTCGCGAAATCCAAAATCTAAGCGCACCTGCACGAAGCATTGCGGGTAAAAAGATTGCTTCTTGAGGCGTTAATGGCCGAACGGATTGGTACGCGTCTAAAAAAGCGGTAGTGCGATCAGGATCAGATCGGCCACTCTGCAAGTCAATACACCAGTCATTTAAGCAAACTGCAATATCGAACATCAAAGTATCAAAGCCAGCAAAGTAAAAATCAAAAAAACCAGAAAGTTTGGGTGCGCCGTTTCTGTCGATGTCAAACATCACATTGTCCCGAAATAAATCAGCATGAATCGGACCCCTGGGCAAAGCAGAATACTCAGGTCGATTGGCAATCTCATTTTGGTATGTTAGCTCGCTGGAAATGAGTCGGGTTTGAGAGTCATTCAAATGAGGTACTACCAGCGCAGCGGTGCGATTCCACCAGTCTAGGCCGCGCAAATGGGGTTGTTGCATATTAAAGTCTTGTCCAGCCAAATGCATTTGTGCCAACATACGACCCACCAAGGTACAGTGCGTTATACCAGGAGCAAGTTCACTTTTGCCTTTTAACCGGTTAACAACTGCGGCTGGTTTATTCTTGAGTGTATGTAAAATAACGCCATTGTCATTGGCTGCCGGGTTAGGAACAGGCACACCATGATTTGCCAGATGTTTCATCAGGTGTAGATAAAAAGGCAGTTGCTCTGCTGTAAGCCGTTCGAATAGCGTTAAAACATAGGCTGCTTGATCGGTCGTAACAAAGTAATTTGTGTTCTCAATGCCACCTGAGCATCCCTCCATTGATTGGAGTTTTCCTAATTGAAGACTTGCAACAAAGCTGCTAGCTTCATCAAACGAGACCTCTGTATAAACAGCCATGCAATTATCCGTAATCAATAGTGTGCTTAAGCTTAGATTGTAGAGCCCAGCCATGTCGGTTAAGAGTATGCACAATCACTCCTTATGAATCAAATGACGAAAACTCTATTGCTGATAGATGGCTCCAGTTATCTTTACCGTGCCTACCATGCCATGCCCGATTTGCGTGCAATACCGGGTGACCCCAGTAGCCCTCCGACTGGGGCTATACGGGGCATGATCAATATGGTGCAATCTTTACGTAAAGAAATTCCCGCCGATTATGTGGCTTGTATATTTGATGCTAAAGGACCAACGTTTAGAGATGCTCTGTACCCAGATTACAAAGCCCATCGATCCCCCATGCCTGATGATTTGCGGGTTCAAATAGCTCCTATTCATGACGTGGTGCGCCATATGGGCTGGACAGTACTCGATGTGCCCGGTGTGGAGGCCGATGACGTTATTGGTACCCTGGCTGTAATGGCTGCTCAACAGGGCATAGAAGTGGTGGTAAGTAGTGGAGACAAGGATTTGGCGCAACTCGTCAACTCTCACATTACTATTATTGACACCATGAATGGTAAGCGGCGAGACCCTGCAGGCGTAGAGGAAGAGTTTGGTGTGCCTGCGCATTTAATGATTGACTATCAAACGCTGGTGGGGGATGCTGTTGACAATGTGCCTGGTGTGTCCAAAGTCGGGCCGAAAACAGCGGTTAAATGGCTTAAAGAGTTCGGGTCTTTGGATGGGGTTGTTAAGCACGCCAATGGCATCAAGGGTGTTGTTGGTGAGAATTTGCGCAATTCACTTGGCTGGCTTCCTATGGCACGAGCCCTGCTTACCATCAAAACCGATTGTGAGCTCACAACATGGTTGCCTACGTTGCCATTAATGGATTGCTTAACGCCGAGGCAGGCAGATACGGAGTTTTTAAAAGTTTTTTACGAACAGTATGGGTTTAGAGGTTTACTTAAATCTCTTGTTGACTCTGCTTCTGCAAAAAGTCCATCTGTGGCGCAAGAAGTGTCAGAAGCGCAAATTGAGACAGTGCATTCATACACAATAAGAAGTAAAACAATTTGGACGTTGGTGGAGTTGCATGACTTGCTTGTGAAAATAGAAAACGCACCACTAGTGGCGATAGATACAGAAACCACCTCGCTAGATGAAATGCGCGCACAAATAGTCGGTATAAGTATTTGTATTGCTGAGCATGAAGCCTTTTACATACCACTTGCCCATTGCTACCCTGGAGCTGCAGAACAATTGCCTCGTGATGTG
>CALPVM020000001.1 GCA_943327015.2 Akkermansia muciniphila | reverse complement strand
CGATACTGCTACCAATTTGTCTCGCGTTCAGGGGAGGCGCTGATTTTATGAATCGACAAGTCAGCGCCGTCAAATTCTTCTTCTTGACTCATTCGTAAACCCGTGGTGGCTTTTAATGCGCCATACACCACAAACCCACCCACCAACGCCCAGACTACGCCTAGCAGGGTTCCCAATACTTGTGCGCCTATAGTCACGCCGCCCAAACCGCCGAAAGCCTGCGTACCAAAAATACCAGCGGCTATGCCACCCCAAGTGCCACACAAGCCGTGCAGCGGCCATACGCCCAACACATCGTCAATTTTCCATTTGTTTTGCGTGAGCGTAAACATCACCACAAAAATGGCACCCGCTATACCTCCAGTGACTAATGCACCTAAAGGGTGCATAACATCTGATCCTGCACACACGGCCACCAAACCGGCCAAGGGGCCGTTATGCACAAAACCGGGGTCATTGCGCCCCATGACTAACGCTACCAAGGTACCACCTACCATGGCCATTAATGAATTAGCCGCCACCAAGCCCGATATCTTGTCCAGCATTTGTGCGCTCATCACATTAAAGCCAAACCAGCCCACAATCAAAATCCATGCACCCAAGGCCAAAAATGGAATGCTCGAAGGGGGGTGCGCAGAGATAGCTCCGTCTTTACGATACCGGTTACTGCGTGCACCCAACAGCACTACCGCGCCCAAGGCAATCCATCCACCAACCGCATGTACCACAACACTACCGGCAAAGTCGTGGAACTCTGCACCAGCAACACTTTTAATCCACGCCTGCACGCCAAAATGTTGGTTCCAAACAATGCCTTCAAAGAACGGATAGACAAAGCCAACGACCACAGCTGTGGCTATTAATTGCGGCCAAAACTTGGCGCGCTCTGCAATGCCACCCGAAATAATGGCCGGAATAGCCGCTGCAAAAGTCAACAGGAAAAAGAACTTGGTTAAATCGTAGCCATTTTTTAAGGCCAACTGATCTGCGCCCACCATGAATGTGGTTCCGTAAGCCACGGTGTAACCCACCGCGAAATAAACGACCGTGGATACCGAGAAATCCACCAAAATCTTGACCAAAGCATTGACCTGATTTTTTCGGCGTACCGTGCCCAACTCTAAAAATGCAAAACCCGCATGCATGGCCAAGACCATGATTGCGCCCAGCAGAATGAAAAGGGTATCTGCGCCCTGTTTTAGTGCTTCCATGTGTGCCTTTACAATTAAATGCTTTATTTTGGTGCGCTTTAAGTTCTCAAACCTCTAAGTGCACCAATTTAAAGCAAGATTTAAGCCATTTTTGTTTTCACGCTCTACGGGTCATTTATTGATTCGCGTATCATTAACAAACCACATCAACCTATCTATACAACGCGCACCTCAATGACTTCTGACACCACCCCTACGAACAATCGGCCCTTTCAGCGTTCCATGACGCTGGCCTTTTTGGCATTGGTGGTTGTTAGCCTGTGTTTGTTTGCTGCTTTGGCTTTTTTTGCTGCCAGCAAAGACCTGCAAGACAACTTTGATTTGCTGCTTAAACAAACCGAAACCAACATTGTCAAAGCGGTGCAACTGGCTGATGTTGGCTATGAAGTTCTAGAAATATCGCTCGACGAGCGCATGCGACGTGGTTTTGAGCCTTTTCTTGCAGCCTACCAAAAAGCAGGAGGCGACCCAAACAAAATCGACCTGCAAGCGATTCAAAAAACCTTGGGTGAGGGGATGGATTTGTACATCATTGACGCCAACGGCATCATCACCCACACTACCTATGCCACCGACTTGGGACATGACCTGAAAAAATGGACGGAGTTTTATAAAGGCCTACAAGCAATTCGCCAAAAAGGCGAATACGCCGGCGATCGAATCAGCACCGAAACCCGAACCGGTAATTTACGCAAATTTGCCTACCTGCCCACGCCAGACAAAAAATACATTCTTGAACTCGGTCTAAAAGCCAGCGAGTTCAAGTCTTCTATGGCCAAACTCGATCAAATTGCCATTGCCGAACAACTTAAATTATTCAACCCTTTTTTGCGCGAAGTGCGTATTTTTGACCGCAAAGCGGTTTTGCTGGGCAAGCCTGACTTCAAACCCGACGCCACCCTTCTTGATATCGTGAATCAGGTTTTCGAAAAGGGCGACCCATACGAAATGTCGCACAATCAGCGCATTACACGCTTTATCAAAGCCGACCTGCAAAAAACGAATCAAAGTTATGACTCCAGCTTGGTTATTGAACTAAGCTACGACATGCAGCCCAATATCGACAATATGCGCGACAAGGTATTGCGTGCTGGCATTGTGTTGTTCGTATTGCTCAGCCTGATTGTTGCCGCCACCATCTATTTAACACGCACGCTTAGCGCACCCATCGCTGTATTACTGGCAAAGCTTGGCTCCATCAATGCCCAACTAGAGCACCAAATCGGTGCCAAATCGTTTATTGCAGAACTGGCTCAACAACTCCAAGGCGCTCGTTCTGCCCATGAGTGTGGCACTATTTTGCTGCGGCACTTGCACGAACGCTGCAATGTCAGCCAGGGCATGTTGGCTTTGCTCACCGGCACACAGCGTTTAAGCGTCGTAAGCCGCTACGGCGCACCATCCCCTGAGCTCTGTGCACAGCACTTTGACTTTGGCCAGTCCATAGTAGGTCAATGCGCCAAAGACCGCACGCCAGTTACCCTAAACCTTCCTAGCGATACCCAATGGCAAATCCGCTCCGGCCTTGGCGAAACCGCTCCGCGCCAAGTACTGGTGTTTCCGATAGAGCACGGGAGTGCGCTAGCTGGTGTTCTTGAAATTGGATTACTGCAACCCGCTAATGCCAGCACGTTAGAGCTCTTAGACGAGGTGCGGATTGTTCTGGGTGTTTCGTTGCATCACTTTGCCTATCGCCATAACCATTTAGCCGATTCCGACACTGGACCAAGCTTAGTCACATGATAGAAGCTTTTGCAATATCCACCGGTATTGTTGCCATTGCCGAAATGGGTGACAAAACACAACTTCTTGCGCTGCTTCTTGCTGCACGTTTTCGCAAACCTTGGCCCATTGTGTTAGGCATATTGGTAGCAACATTATTAAATCACGGCTTAGCAGGTGCTCTGGGCGCCTGGGTCACAACCGTAGTTGGTGCGAACACCTTGCGCTTGGTTTTAGGCGCTTCTTTTATTGCTATGGCACTCTGGATGCTCATACCCGACACCATGGAGGACTCAACCACCAACAGCCATCCGCGCTGGGGCGTGTTCGGCACCACAGTCATTGCTTTTTTTCTGGCTGAAATGGGCGATAAAACTCAAATTGCGACCGTGATGCTTGCCGCCCGTTACAATGAATTTTACACCGTAGTGGCTGGTACCACGCTGGGTATGATGCTGGCCAATGCACCTGCTGTTTGGTTGGGCGAGCGCGTTACCCGACTGGTGCCCATGCGCATGGTGCATCTGATTTCAGCTGGCATTTTTGCGATTTTGGGCATTTTGGCTTTCGTATCTATGTAAGTCGAATACACCACCAAGTTGCTTGCTATACTTACCATATGAGTCGTAGCGCCAATTTGCTCCAGCTTGCGGGCGCTTAATAAATTCAGCTAAACACGGATCACACTTTTTCCAAGTTCAGTCTGCGTTCAGTTTCTTCCAACGCATTGCTATATGTTAATCGCCACACCACAGTCCATGCACTTCAATGCCCCGCTGCCACTCCGCAGTGGCAAACAGTTGCGTGACTACGATGTTCGTTATGAAACCTACGGCCAACTCAACACCAACAGCAGTAATGCGGTACTCATCTGCCATGCGCTTAATGCCTCGCACCACGTAGCAGGTGTCTACGATGGTCAACCAAGTTCTGAGGGCTGGTGGGACAACATGATTGGCCCCGGCAAGCCGGTAGACACCAACCGCTTTTTTGTTATTGGCATCAATAACATCGGCTCCTGCTTTGGCTCTACCGGCCCCATGCACCCCAACCCTGATGCAGCACCGGATCAACGCCAGATGTACGGCGCCGATTTTCCAGTGGTCACCGTAGAAGATTGGGTCGATGCGCAGGCACGCCTTCTGGATGCACTAGGCATTTCTACCCTAGCAGCAGTCATGGGCGGATCCTTGGGCGGCATGCAAGCATTGAGCTGGACGCTTCAGTACCCTGAGCGTGTACAGCACGCCGTAGTGATTGCCAGCGCACCCAACCTCACCGCTGAAAACATTGCATTCAACGAAGTAGCGCGCCGGGCCATTGCCACCGATCCCGACTTTCATGGCGGACATTTTTACGAGCACAACGTCATCCCTAAGCGTGGACTGCGCATTGCCCGCATGATCGGGCACATCACCTACCTCAGCGACGATGTCATGAACGAGAAATTCGGCCGCCAACTACGCGCTGCTGCAGGCCGCGGCACTCTCGATGAATACTTGTACAGCACCCAAGACGTGGAATTTCAGATCGAAAGCTATTTGCGCTACCAAGGCGACAAGTTTGCTGAATATTTTGATGCCAACACCTACCTGCTCATTACCCGCGCACTCGACTATTTTGACCCTGCGCGCGCCTTTGGCGGCGATCTGAGCCGCGCTCTGGCACGCGCTACCTGTAAATTTTTGCTTATCAGCTTTACGACCGATTGGCGCTTTGCTCCACAACGCAGCCGTGAGATGGTCAAAGCCCTACTGGATAACAAGCATGACGTCAGCTACGCTGAGATTGATGCCCCCCACGGCCATGATGCGTTTCTGCTAGATGACCCGCGTTATCATGGAGTAGTACGAACCTACTTTCAACGCATTGCCCACACACTAAGCACGGGAGAAACAGCATGAGCGACCACTCCCGTCTTGAAGTTATTGCCAGCTGGGTACCCGAAGGCTCGCGCGTTCTCGATTTAGGCTGCGGGGATGGAGCGCTGCTGGAATACCTACAGCGCCATCGTCGATGCACCGGTTACGGTGTTGAAATTGCCGACGCTAACGTACAAGCGTGTGTTGAACGCGGAGTCAATGTTATCCAACTCAACTTAGATGAAGGACTTGCCACCTTTGCAGATGCCAGCTTTGACGTTGTACTACAAATAGACACCCTACAGCACCTGCGCAACGCAGAAACCATGCTGCGCGAAACCGTACGGGTGGGGCAGGTTGGCATCATCGCCTTTCCTAATTTTGCCCATTGGCCTAATCGGCTCAGTATTCTTGCCGGGCGCATGCCCGTTACCAAGCGACTCCCTTTCGAATGGTACGACACCCCGAATATTCGTGTAGGCACCCACGCTGACTTGGCTTTACTGGCTCAGCGCAATGGCTTAAAGGTGTTGGACAGCTTTGGTTTACAAAATGGTCGCTCGGTTAGGTTTGCACCCAACCTTCTGGCGGGCACATCCGTATTCAAATTAGCCCGTTCGTAGCAAAATTCGGGTTGTTATGGATAGCGAAAATCCCCAATCAGTGGCATGATATTCCGTTGTTTATTTCTTAACTAACGAAAACGTTTTTAAACCACATACCACATCAACAAAATATTGTTTTCCCATTATTTACCACTACTTTTTTAGAAAACTCACATCATGAACATAGTCACTAAAGTGTCCACCCTTAAAGTCAAAGACGGCGGTACTCTATCTATTCGCGACTGGCCACTGGAATACGGCGCACCCTGCCGTGGCATGGTTGTTGTAGTACACGGATTGGGCGAACATTCAGGCCGCCACATTACATTGGCCAGCAAACTTAACGAATGGGGCTTTGCAGTTCGCAGTTACGACCACGTCGGACACGGTCACTCATCGGGTCTGCGCGGCAGCCTGCCCACGGACACAAAAATGCTGGACGACCTGGCCGAAATTCTAGACAACACCCGCGAGATGATCGGCAAAGACACGCCCCTCATATTGCTGGGTCACAGCATGGGTGGCTTGGTGGTGGGCCGGTTTGTATCACTCAACATGCGCCCTGTTGATGCGCTCATTATGTCTTCACCGGCATTAGACCCCGGCATGACCCCGTTCCAAAAAATGCTGGTCAAAGTATTGCCCGGCTTGGTACCAGATCTGCGTGTTGGCAACGGCTTAAATCGCAACTATATCTCCCACGACCGCAATGTGGTTGCCGCTTACAGAGCCGACCCCCTGGTGCACGACCGAGTATCTGCACGTTTAGGCAAATTCTTTGCTGTTGCCGGCCCCGAAACCGAAGCTGCAGCATCACAATGGGAAGTACCTACGCTTTTGATGTACTCCGGAGACGACCGCATTCTCAACTGGCAAGGCAGCAAACGCTTTGGTGCAAACGCCCCGAAAGAAGTCGTCAAGACGGTTTGCTTCGCCGACATGTACCACGAGCTCTTTAACGAAAAAGACGCACGTGTCGTGTATCGCACCCTGGAAAATTGGCTCAACGGCAAGTTTCCGGCAAAAGAAGCCCAAACAGCTTAAAGTTCTATTACAAAACCCCCTCAGCGCGTAATTGCTCCAGAGCATTACGCGCCTCTTGGGAAGGGCTACGCATCAAATACAACACGATTGCGTAGCGCGATGCAAAGGCTTGCTGAACACCGCTTTTAAGCACCGTCATGTAATCGCTAACAAACTCCCAACGTCCCCAGTTACCCAAATCTGACGCAACAAAACCTGCGCGTATTGGGTTACTTTTAATAAAAACCGCATACGCTTGAACCACCTTTTCTCGGCTCACCTTGTGACCGTCATTGGCATGCACAGTCAAAGCCAATACGGCAGCTTGTAATTCAATGTCTGAGCGATCTTGGTTTTTTAAATAATGGGTCTCCACCCACTCTACACCTGTTGCACCACGCAACTCTAGCAATGCAGCCATCATGGACGACAACTCGGCCTTGTTCAGTGACTGACTCTGCGCTTTAATCCGACGCTCCAACCCATCTGCTGTGGCACTGTCTCCGGCAAAACCAAGAAGAAGATAATATAAAGACCGACGCTTCAACAATGCGTCAGACTTCAACCACTCGCCCAGCTTTACTGCATTTAAATGCGGCTTTAGTGATCGCATTACTGAATAGGGTGCAACAGCAATTTCATCGTATGCGGTTTGTGCCAATAGTGGATTGGGATGCTCTAAATCATTCACAAACTGAGCTACACGCACCGGCCAGCTGGGGTCAGCTATTGCAAGCGCAGACGCCGGACGCAAGCCAACCAAGCCCCGCAGCCACTCTGCACGTGACGAAGGCATGGCACCTGCATGAATCCAACCACCGAGCCCGGGATTGAACAAAAGCAACACCGACTCCGTAGGCTCCTGTCCAGCGGCTGTTGGTAGCACATCTGCTACCAACACATCCCCATCTGGCAATATGCCTTTTATAGCCTGTACTGGCGTAGCCATCTTGTTGCTGTGTACTGGTTTAGCCAAAATAGC
Organism: Akkermansia muciniphila; assembly: GCA_943327015.2. Taxonomy (GTDB): domain Bacteria; phylum Pseudomonadota; class Gammaproteobacteria; order Burkholderiales; family Burkholderiaceae_C; genus Allorhodoferax. Next base: position 25,693 of record CALPVM020000001.1, on the reverse strand, counting down.
AGCATCCGAAGTTTGCAACCTGTACACCAAAGAATTTTGCTCTGCTGATGGAGCACAAATAGCACACGCCCACGCCATGCCGCCAGATGCAAAATACAGCAAAGCGATGCACAAATGCAAAATAAACTTATACACAGACATATTGTCAACTTACAATGAAATTCCACCATTCTAGTGTGCAACCATCTTACATAACAAAGAGGAGATTTTGAATGAAGCGTTTTTTATGGCTATCTATCAGCCTATTTTGCATGCTAAGCAGCAATGCTTTTGCATGGGGCAATCACACCATACCGGCCTACCGTGCATTTGAAAAAATGCCCGAAGTTGCCAATGCCGCGCCCGTTGCTGCTGAACCCTTGGAATCTTTCTTAAAAGCCCAGGAAAAAGCCATCGAAGCGCTTTTGACCAGCCACGAAAGCTGGGCTAAAACCAACTTGGATGTTTATCCGGCTGTTCCATCGGCACTGGCTTTTAAAGCCAACCCAGCCATGAGCGATGAGGCACGACGCCTCGCTTTTCTGATGGCCATGCGTGTCGCACCTAACAGCAAGTTTGCACTTTACTATCAGCCAGACCCCGCAACTAGCGTAGATGCCAACCGTTTAGTTCCGTTCAACACCGTCAGCACACTGCCCGAGCAACCCAACTCGGTTTACAAATTTGTAGGGCTTACACCCGGCGAAAAAGTGGCACCACTTTTTGTGATTGCGTCTGCCTCCGATGAGCCGGACTATGGCCTAGATATTAATTTGTGGGGCGATAGTCCGTCCGACTGGGGTAAGGTATATGGATTTGGCGAACTGCCATTTGGCAACCCGAGTCTTTACTACGCTACCCAAGCCCCATTTCACATGGGCTTTTACCATGAATCCAGCATTCTTTATAAGGCCGCTTCTTTCATCAAAAAAACCTTTCCCCAGCTGCGCGTGCACCAATACAGCACCTTGGCTGAATTGGCTTTTCGCACAGGCCATCCTTATTGGGGCTGGCGCTTTAGTGGCTTAGCCCTGCACTACATTCAGGATTTGACACAACCATACCACTCGAGTTTGTCTCCCGGAAGCTCCACCGCCAAAATGTTAGGCATTAATATGCTCGCAATGATGGGCATGCCCGGCAAAAAAGATGACATGATTATTTTGCTCTCCAACCGCCACCTGGCACTGGAAAAATACCAGAACCAAACCCTGTACCGCGCTGCTACTGCCAAGCAAGAGGGCGTGGCAGACAAGTCCTTGCGCAATATGGAAAAAGATGCTTCTTATCCTGCATGGAGCAGCCTGTACGCGCGTGATGTTGTAAGCCGCCAGTCCCATGCACTCGGTGACAATTTAACCGAAATTATTGTGAGCGGCATGCCACCACTTTATGTGAACGATGCCTCGTATGACTTCGGCCCCAAAGAGTCTGGAATTGACCTTAAATCCGAAGTCAGCAAGCTGGATGCACAAAAAGTGTCTGCTTTAGACAATGCAGTGGCAGACCTTCTCAACAATTTTGGCTCCCACAGCCGTAATCTGGTCAGAGGTGTTTTAACCGCCAGCAAAACACCCTAAACCTTCGCAACATTACGCCTTTTGAACACGCTTCAAAGGGCGTATTGTTGTTCCAAGTATTCAATAATCAGCGCAGATTCGAACATCTTTGTCCCCGTGTTCGGGTCTTCCAAGTAGGGCACTTGCACCCTACCCAATTGCGCCAGAACCTTTTCCCGCTTGCCGCCAGCCTTAGGAATGTACGGCCCGGGCTTGACGCGCATCGTTGCAGGCCCCATGTCCGAAAACTGTTCTTTGCCTATATTGTGCAAAATGTACGGCAGCTCCAATTCTGTAAGACGTTCACGCACCAAACTGCTATAAGGGCTTGACTCAAAGCTCCACAACTCCAATGGTTGTGCCGGCACACGTGAAGCACGCACACTGACTCCTCGTAACTGACGTGCAATTGTTGCTAACGTTCCCACAGTATGCGGAACCAGCCCAGCACGGTAATACCGTGGCACCACCGTATGTGCATAACGTCGAAACAAATACTTCACAATCGCTTGAGGGTGCGTTTTAACCATGTCGGTATTGGTATCCACCAACACCGGTATTCCCGGCTTTCCACCCAAAGCTGTTGCTTGTGGAGCAAAGCGTTCCCCACCTAATGGACAGGGATATACCTCAAAATCCAATCCCAGTGCTGTTAACGCCGCTCGCACACTACGGCACTGAGGACTACCCTCCATGTCATAGAGCTGAATCGGTTTATCCGGCTGTTTAGCTGCATGCACCACACTTGTGCCGCGCCATAAAGTCATCGTTGAACCAAGCACCGAACCCACCACATTAAGATGGTGGCGTAGTTTTGTGGCCATATTTGTCTCCTTGAATGAACTATAAAACCAAACCTGCTAATGCGGACAAAGCCGCAGTTTCTGAGCGCAATACCCGATCACCGAGGCTCAGGGGTGTAAAGCCTTGGTTGATTGCAGCGGCCTCTTCAGCCATGCTTAAGCCACCTTCAGGGCCCGAGAGCACTGTCACTGCCCCCACCTTAGTCGATGGTTGTTTTGCTATGCTTTGTTGCCAAGCTCGCAAATGTACGGCGTTTGTATGCAGCGACAAAACGACTTTAGCATCCACCTCTGATAGTGGCTGGTTCAGCCATGCAGCAAATTGCATCATGCCATGCACCAACGGCACCCGGTTGGCGCCGCATTGCTCACAAGCAGAAATCGCCACACTTTGCCAATGTGCAACTTTTTTTTCGGCACGTTCACCTGAAAGGCGAAGCACACTTCGCTCCGTCATTAATGGCCGAATGCTGGCCACGCCCAACTCGGTGGCTTTTTCAACCAGCCAGTCCATGCGATCATTGGCTGGAACCCCAAGCACCAGATGCACGGCTATTGGTGGCTCACGCTGTGGACGGCTTTGCTGCCCCACCAATACTGCCACACTAGTGCGCCCCATGCGCGTTATAGAGGCTTCATACTCACCAGCATCGGTAAATTGCAACACGCCATCGTCCACCATACCGCTATTAAAGAGCGTAACACGATCCCCCGGTTGCATGCGCAGTACTTGAACATGGCGCGCAGCACCCGCTGGCAACTCAAGAGACTCTCCCGTTTGCAACGGTGCAGGGCAATAGAACCGCGGCATATTTAGGCTATGCGCGCCCAAAGGTGTAAACACCCGGCGCTGCTATGCCTTCCATTTTTTCTATCAGACGCAACAGCGGCTTTAGCTCACGGTAGCGGTTACAAGCGGAATAAATGTAATGCACAAAGCGCGGAGTATCGGCCAAGTATTTTGGCTTGCCATCGCGCAATGTCAGTCGGGCAAAAATTCCTGCTACCTTGAGATGGCGCTGTAGCCCCATCCATTCCACGCCCCGGTAAAACTCACCAAAATCATCACCCACTGGCAAACCTGCCTTGCGTGCTTTTTCCCAATAGCGTACCGTTACATCCAGACAAAAATCTTCGTCCCAACTAATAAATGCATCTCGCATCAGGCTGGCAATATCGTAAGTAATCGGGCCATATACCGCATCCTGAAAATCCAGCACACCCAAGGTCTGCGCTTTTGGAGCTGCCATTAAATTTCGCGGCATAAAATCACGGTGCACATATACACTCGGCCACGCCAAGTTGTTTTGCACAATGCAGTTAAATGTATCATCCAGTGTTTTACGCATAGCAGCATCAATACATGTTTGCCGATGCGGTCCGATGTACCACTGTGGAAACAACTCCAATTCCCGCGTCAGCAAAGCACGGTCATAAAAGGGCAAAACACCAGGTCGCGAGGCCAATTGCCACTGCACCAGGGTATCTACTGCTTGCAAATACAAAGGCAAGGGCGGCGGTGCATCAGGATTCATTACCTGCATCATGGTTTGGGCTCCCAAATCCGTAAGCAACATAAAGCCCTGCTCTTCGTTCCAATCCAGTACTTTGGGAGCAGACAAACCAGCATCGTGCAACAGACCGGCAATATGTACAAACGGTTTACAGTCCTCTTTATCCGGGGGAGCATCCATAATGATCAAACTATTGGATTGCCCATGCGCCAAGTTCAACGAGCTATCCACGCGAAAATACCGCCTGAAACTCGCATCCGCTGATGCGAGGCGCACACTGTCCTGCAGCAAGCCATGCTGTTTTTGTATTTGGTCAAGCCACTGCTCAAACCAACTACGGCGCTTGGGGTCACCCCACGTAATATTTCTGTCCGTCATGTGTGTTATTCCAATTTGCGATGGTTGGGTGATGTATTTTTCGTCGTGCGTCATGGATAATGCATTTTACAAAGCCCCGGCCCTGGTTCGTTGTATAAACACCTTTTGTTTTACACCTGTGTACCCTGTTTATTTTTTGTGATCTTACCCTTGTTTTCTTTCATGCGTATTCCAGCTTTTGTGGCAATTCGTACCTCTTTGCTGTCAGTGCGCCTGGGCGTTCTTTTTGCTTTTACCTGCTCAAATACATTGCTGTTTGCACCGCATACAGCCTTGGCCGATCCTCTTCAACTACAGCCAACACCACAATTGCAAGAGGTTCCCAGCGCAGAGCAACGCAAGTACGGCCCCATGTTTTTACTGGGTGAGCGTATCTCTGGCCGCCCCGATTTAGACGCCATCATCGAAGGCAATGCTGAGTTAAGAAAGTCTGACTACAGTATTCACGCCGACCGCTTGGAATACTACCAGCCTACCGACCAGGTGCGCGCCATAGGCAACGTCAAAATCAACCGCAACGGCAATGTATACGAAGGCGCGTCTCTTGAGCTTAAGGCACACTCTTTTGAAGGCATGTTTCTACAACCGCGTTATAAGTTCTTAACTAACAACACCCACGGCCAAGCAGACTCAGCACAATTTCTTAACGAAGACCAAACCGTGGTTAAAAATGCTACGTACACCTCGTGCCGACGTCTTGCAGGCCCTGACTGGATGCCCGATTGGGTACTTCGGGCTGCAACCATCAACCTGGACAGCGCAGAAAACATTGGCACCGCACAAAGTGCTGTACTAAGCTTCAAGAATGTACCAATACTGGCTACGCCATCCATTAGTTTTGCTCTGTCGGACAAACGCAAATCCGGCATATTACCCATCACAGCCGGGGTCGATAACGTTAATGGCACAGAAGTAACCGTACCCTATTATTGGAACATTGCACCCAACCGCGATGCCACCATTACGCCAACCATCATGACCCAAAGGGGAGTGGACTGGGGCTTGCAGTTTCGCTACCTTGAACCACGTTATTCGGGCACTTTTTACACCAACTATATGCCATCTGACACATTGCGAAGCCAAGATCGCTCTGGGACATCACTGATGCACAATGCCCAGATCGACACCGGCTTAACAAGTGTTGGCAATGTAGCAATAGCCCTTAACCTAAACCGCGTCAGTGATGACAACTATTGGCGTGACTTTACCCGCTCCAGCCCGGCACTGACACAACGCCTATTACCCAACGATGTCAACGCCTCTTGGGCTAAAGGAGGTTTTAGTAGCAGCCTCAAACATCTACGCTGGCAAACATTGCAAGACCCATCGGCGCCAATCGTTCCACCTTATGACCGCGTGCCGCAATTGGCGGCACGGTACGAGCAAACCAATATCAACGGTTTTGATTGGTCACTCAATGGCGACTTCACCCAATTCGAGTCAGACCGCAGCCGTACCCAGCAACCCAATGCACAAAGAACATATGGTCAATTACAGCTAAGCCGGCCTTGGCTAGAAGCCAGCGGTTTTTTTATTCCCAAAGTACAGTTGCATGCCACCAATTACCAATTCGATGACAATTTAAGCAACGGTGCGCGCACGGCTGAAAGCGTTGTTCCGACCTTCAGTCTGGACAGCGGTCTGGTTTTTGAGCGTGACACTACTTTTAGAAATCGCGACCTGCTACAAACACTCGAACCACGTATTTTTTACGTTTACACCCCATACCGAGACCAGTCACTGCTACCGAACTACGATACTGGATTGAACGATTTTTCGTTTGCCACCATTTATACTGACAACGCTTTTGTAGGACACGACAAAATTTCTGACAACGACCTGCTCACACTTGGCTTAACCACACGTTTTCTTGATGCGAACTCTGGGGCTCAACTCGCCAAATTTGGAGTAGCGCAGCGCTTACGCCGCGAAGCTCAACGCGTCACATTAACGCCCGCCATCGCTCCTGCAGAGCCTGGCTTGAGCGATATTCTTCTCGGCGCAACTTTAGCTGTCAACGACCAATGGGCGCTGGATTCCACGGCTCAGTACAATCCACAAACCGAACAATCGGTTCGTGCTGTAGTAGGTGCGCGCTACAGCCCAAGCAACTACCGTGTTATTAATGCTGCTTACCGGTACCAACGCAACCAAAGCGAACAACTGGACATCAGCTGGCAATGGCCACTTAACGATCTCTGGGGAGATTTTGGCCTCAATCTTGGGGCAGGCCGAGGCCAAGGTGAAGGTCGCTATTACAGTGTTGGACGTGTCAACTACAGCATCAATGAAAATCGGCTTGTCGATAGCATCTTTGGTGTAGAGTACGATGCAGGTTGCTGGATCAGCCGCTTTGTCATTGAACGTATTCAAACCAGTACCTCTACTGCCACCGAACGATTAATGTTTCAACTTGAGTTTATTGGATTTACCCGTGTTGGCATAAGCCCGCAAAAAACCTTATCACAAAGTATTTCGCGCTACCAGAATTTACGCGACCGATTTAGCACCAACAGCCGCTTTAGCAATTACGATTAAAACCGCCATGAAATACCGCGCTTGGGCATTAGCCCTTTTTTGTTCTTTTGGCACTATTGCCAACCCTTTACTTGCCCAAACCTCCCCCAAAGAAGCACAAACAGCGGACTTTATTGTTGCCGTGGTTAATTCAGAACCTATTACCAACAGCGATGTCCAATTTGCTATCAAGCGCATCAAAATGCAAATGGAGCAACAGCGCCAAGCAGCACCGGCCCCCGAAGAACTGCGCCGTATGGTACTTGAACGCCTGATCAACGACAAAGCCCAACTCCAGTGGGCACAGGAAATTGGGATACGCGCAGAAGACGCTGCTGTAGAACAGGCAGAACAAGGCATGGCACGCCAATATCAAACCAACGTCACCGAATTGCACCTCCGCCTTTTGAAAGAAGGCGTCAATATATCTACCTTTCGGCGGCAATTGCGCGATCAAATTACGCTAAGTCGCTTACACGAGCGCGAGGTTGAAGCACGCTTACGCATTTCCGACCAGGACATAGACAAGTACATTTCAGAGCAACAAGCTCTCCGTGCCGACCCCTTGGCACAGGAAATTAACCTCGCCAACCTTCTAATTGCTGTACCAGAAAAGTCGACTCCCGAGCAATCAGCGCAATTATTCAGAAAAGCACAAGACATCCAACAGCGAGCTCGCTCTGGAGCAGAATTCAGCGCATTGGTTCAGGAATTTTCTGCCGCCGACAAAACCAATGGCGGTCAAATTGGTCTACGCCGCGCCGACCGCTATCCGGAAATATTTTTAAAAGCCATTGTTCAACTAAAGGTCGGCGACATTTCAGACATAGTACGCTCGGGTGCTGGTTTTCACATCCTCAAAATTACTGAAAAAAAAGCGCCGGAAAAGTTCACACAATACACTGCACAAACAAACGCAAGGCACATTTTATTGCGCACCGGTCCTGAGTTAACCCAATCCGCTGCTGTTTCCAAACTAGCCGATGTAAAAAAACAGATAGAGCAAGGCAAGCTTGACTTTCAAACCGCTGCCAAAGAAATGTCCCAAGATGGCAGTGCAGCGCAAGGCGGAGATTTGGGTTGGGCCAGCCCTGGCATGTTTGTACCCGAGTTTGAAGATGTCATGAACCAACTCCCTCTTGGCCAGGTCAGCAACCCCGTAGTGTCCCGATTTGGCGTCCATTTAATCATGGTCATGGAACGCAGGCGGGTCGAACTCCAACCGATGGAACTTCGTGAAGCCATTCGTAACCAATTGCGTGAACAACGATATTCAGAAGCCTTCGTCAATTGGGCGCGCGACATACGGGGCAGGGCGTTTGTTGAAATACGGGATACTCCCCTTTAACACCACACATTAACCGCATGCAACACGTCGCTCGCAAGCGCTTTGGCCAGCATTTTTTATCTGATCATGGCATTATCGATGCCATAGTTCGGGCTATTTCCCCAGAGCCTGGGCAACACATGGTCGAAATCGGCCCCGGGCTTGCTGCACTCACGCAGCCACTTGTAGAGCGACTCGGACAACTCACAGTTATTGAGTTGGACCGTGATCTGGCGCATTCACTGCGCAAACACCCCCAATTAAACGTTATTGAATCTGACGTTCTGCGCGTCAACTTTACCAATATAGCGAGTAAAAATGGCAACAGCCCGCCATCAAAGCCTGCTCTAAGAGTAGTTGGAAATTTACCATACAACATATCAACACCGATTTTATTCCATTTGCTTGATTTTGTTGATGTCATACAAGACCAACATTTCATGCTTCAAAAGGAAGTCATCGACCGCATGGTTGCAAAACCCGACACCTCTGACTTCAGCCGCCTTAGTGTGATGCTGCAATGGCGCTACGCCATGGAAAATATTCTGTTTGTACCACCAGAGAGTTTTGAACCACCGCCCAGAGTGGACAGCGCAGTAGTGCGTATGACCCCGGTAACCGCTCCACCCCATATGGATGTTTCGATTTTGAGCGAACTAGTACAGGTTGCATTTAGCCAACGCCGAAAACTGCTACGACACAGTTTGGGGCGCTGGTTGGATGTTCAAAAATTTACGGGGGTTTTCGACCTGCAACGCAGAGCACAAGAAGTGCACGTTTCAGAATACGTGCACCTTGCTCAATCACTTACGGCAGAGGTACCGAATTAACGGTACTTTAGGCCGCTGTAAGCCAATAACCGGCGTTAAACGGACTACTCATACGCAACGCGAACGGCGAAACGTCAAGAATCCTGTCGGTTGGCATTTTTTCACCATTGTCATCCAGTAGTTCGGCTTCAGAATCCTCTTGTGCCGTGCTAGCCTCGTTAGCCCGTTCTGCTTGGCTGGTTTGTGCAGAACGGGCTACAGAAAAGAATAGAAACACCGGAATGGAATTTTCCGATCTCCCCAGTACTCCGCTGTATCCCGGAAAATGTCCAGTAACTGCTCGCGAGCTTCCTTGTCAAATTTAACATTGGCCGGAATATGTTCCAGCACCGTAATAAAGCCCTGCTGAGGCCCTGATTTATACACAGGGTCGGTCAAAGTGTCGTACAGTGAATCAAAATTTTTACCATTTTGAGGAGGCAAAATATACTGTTCAGCAATCAAGTCCAATACATCCTGCTTGCTTTGGGCGTTGGCCAAATTGGCATACAAAAAATGGTGACCCAGCTCTTGCGCGGCCTGCTGTAGGTCAGACACACGGTGTGCCTGTATTGATTGAACGATGTTTTTACGCACCGTCCGCAATGGTGTATCCATCCCCAATTCCCTCTCTATCATTTAAAAACTGAATCAAGGCACGATTTTGCGAAAACTCGCATAATGATCGGCCGTGTAATAACATGTATCCGGTTTGACAACCTGAAAGCCACCACAGACTATGCGCCGTTTGCCCCGGTTTTTTAACCAAGGTGTTCTCACGGTATATTCTCGGTAATAACCTCGTTTTTGCAGTGGAAGCAAGCGCTCCCGATTGCCAAAGACGGAACCGTCCTTTTCATGGGTAAAAGGTACTCCCGCGTGAATTTGCCTGAAAACGTCGCGCCCCTCTTGAGGCAAATCGGACAGGGCAATTTCGGTTATTGCAAGTGCTACCTGCTCTTTAGCTAATGCATTGTGCGGAAATATCGCAAACAACAGCATCCAAAGAACCGCACATACATAACGCAGTGAGAGCGCTGGTTGGTTAACGCTCTTTAATGGCATAGACTTCCTTCAATCCCGCGGGTAAACCCTAAACACTTATGTGTAGTGTCCCTTATTTCTGATAAAAAAGCAAGTTGTTTAGTATTGGCACCCCAATCATCCGCGCTGCGCGTTGGCATCAACAACAGTTAACGCCGTCATATTTACAATCCGGCGCACAGTGGTGCTAGCGGTCAAAATATGCACGGGCCTAGCGGCACCCAACAGCACGGGGCCTATTGCAATATTTCCACCAGCTGCAGTTTTAAGCAGGTTGTAGGCAATATTCGCGGCGTCAATATTAGGCAACACCAGCAAATTTGCGTCGCCATGCAATGTGCTATTTGGCAACAAAACTTTTCGTGCAGCACCGTCAAGCGCAACATCTCCGTGCATCTCACCATCCACCTCCAACCAAGGCGCATGCTTTTGCAGCAGAGCCAAAGTTTGACGCATCTTTATCGCACTAGGCTCGTTACTGCTACCAAAATTGGAGTGGCTTAGCAACGCTGCTTTGGGTTTAAAACCAAAGCGTTTAACCTCTTCGGCTGCCATGATAGTAATACGCATCAGCTCTTCGGCTGTAGGGTCATAATTGACATGCGTATCCACTAAAAACACCTGCCGCCCAGGCAGCATCAAGCCATTCATGCAGGCATAAATAGACACATCATTGTGCAATCCTGGCACTTGATGCAAACGTTTGCCAATGACTTGATCTACATACTGCAAGTGCATTGCCGTATTGCCCCATGTACCGCAAATCAACCCGTCTACATCGCCCTTATGCAACAACATGGCACCGATCAGCGTCAAGCGTCTACGCATTTCAATTTTGGCAAACTGCACTGTAATGCCTTTGCGTTCTGTCATGCGGTGGTAGGTTTGCCAAAAATCTTGGTAACGGTGGTCATATTCCACGTTGACCACTGCATAGTCTGTTCCCTCTCGCAAACGCAAGCCAAACGCCTTAATACGCTCCGCAATCACTGGCGGCCGTCCAATCAATGTAGGGAATGCCAAACCCTCATCAACCACAATCTGAGCTGCACGCAGTACGCGCTCTTCCTCTCCCTCAGCATATGCCACCCGCTTCTTCAACGCATTCTTAGCTGCTATAAAAATCGGCTTCATGGTGGTGCCAGAGGCATACACAAAACTTTGTAGCTTTTCACGGTAAGCATCCATATCCGCTATGGGGCGCAACGCAACCCCGCTGTCAGCAGCAGCCCGCGCCACAGCGGGGGCGATCTTCATCATCAAGCGTGGGTCAAATGGCTTGGGTATCAAATACTCAGGGCCAAAGGCCAACTGTTCACCTGCGTAAGCCGCAGCCACTACCTCGCTTTGTTCTGCTTGCGCTAATTCAGCAATAGCATGCACCGCTGCAATTTCCATTTCTGGCGTGATGGTGGATGCTCCGGCATCCAAAGCACCTCTGAAAATATACGGGAAGCACAATACGTTGTTTACCTGATTCGGGTAATCCGTACGCCCAGTTGCAATAATGGCATCATTGCGTACCGCCTTAACCTGCTCCGGCAGAATTTCCGGGTTAGGGTTAGCCAGTGCAAAAATAATGGGGTGAGGCGCCATGCGTTGCACCATCTCCGGCTTGAGTACGCCGCCCGCTGACAGGCCTAAAAATATATCTGCACCTTCAATAACCTCTGCTAACGTCCGTGCAGTGGTGTCTTGTGCAAAAAGCGCCTTATCCTCGTCCATTAACTCTGTGCGCCCTTGGTATACCACTCCTGCCAAATCAGTTACAAAAATGTTTTCTTTGGGTATTCCCAGCTTAACCAACAAACCCAAACAAGCCAGCGCCGCTGCACCTGCGCCCGAGGTTACCAGTTTTATTTTTTTAGGATCTTTGCCAACCACCTTCAATCCATTGGTAATTGCCGCTCCCACAACGATGGCTGTACCATGCTGGTCATCATGAAACACCGGTATCTTCATGCGTTCACGTAACTTGCGCTCCACATAAAAACAATCCGGAGCCTTGATATCCTCCAGATTCACTCCCCCAAAAGTTGGCTCCAGCGAAGCGATGATGTCCACCAGTTTGTCGAGGTCATTTTTTTCATTAATTTCGATGTCAAAAACATCAATGCCAGCAAATTTTTTAAACAGAACCGCCTTACCCTCCATCACTGGCTTGGCAGCCAAGGGGCCAATATCGCCCAAGCCCAATACCGCCGTACCATTGGTAATAACGGCTACCAAATTGCCACGGCTTGTGTACTTGAATGCATTGTTAGGGTCTTTAACAATTTCTTCGCATGGCGATGCCACACCCGGAGAATAGGCTAGTGCCAAATCGTGCTGGTTCACCAGTTGTTTACTAGCCGCGATTGAAATTTTTCCTGGCGTCGGGAATTCATGGTACTCAAGGGCTGCGCGACGCAATTCACTGCGCTTGTCTGGAGCTTGCTCCGGTTCCGAATGGGACATGGAATTTGCAAATTCTAGTGACATGGATCGACCTTTGCTGCTGCTATGGGGTACACCTGACCCCTTGCTGTCTAATGGGCTAGTGATTGTATTCCTCGCAGCTTGTTATGACGCATGATTTTTTCCAATTCCTTACTTGTGTATCTATGTTTTAGCCCTAATACACCCCCTGCTTGGCAACTTCCCATGCCAAACGGTTAGACTCTTAACTTTACGCTGGGCATTTTTATTCAAAAAGGAGCATTTTTCATGAGCGAATTGGTGACGTATAGTTTAGACAATGGTGTAGCAACCTTAACCCTGAACAACGGCAAGGTCAACGCAGTTTCACATGTTTTGATAGCAGACTTTCACGCTGCACTGGATCAGGCTGAACAAGCCAAAGCGGTTGTGATATTAACCGGCCAACCTGGCATTCTTTCTGGTGGCTATGATCTGAAAATTATGATGTCCGGCCCACAAAATGCCGTTGACCTAGTTACCGCCGGCTCCAAACTGGCACGTCGCATGCTGTCGCATCCACAACCCATTATTGTGGCTTGCCCTGGACACGCTGTCGCCAAAGGAGCGTTTATGCTTTTGTCTGCTGACTACCGTATTGGTGTTGAGGGCCCCTTCAATATTGGCCTGAACGAAGTACAAATTGGAATGACAATGCACCACGTTGGCATCGAACTGGCGCGCGAACGTTTAACCAAGCCCGCATTCCAACGCTCTGTCATTAACGCTGAAATGTTTAGCCCACAAAATGCGATTGACGCTGGATTTTTGGATCGCGTAGTTGCTGCCGATCAACTCATGATCGCGGCCAATGAGCACGCACAACTACTGAAAAAAATCAACCTGACAGCCCATAAAAACACCAAGCTGAAGGTTCGTAAAGCATTTCTGGAGTTGCTGGACCGAGCCATTGATATCGACAAAACTCAAAGCCTGACTTGATCAAACTTATGCCGCAACACTTGCTGTTGCGGCGCATTCCGACAATGTTTACTTAGCCAAAAGAGCGGCTAAATCCATCAATATTTTACGGTCGCGTGTGCTTAACTTTTGCATCAATTGCAAAAGTTGTTGCGTCTGGTCTTCGGGCAACGGACTAGAAATGGAGAGTAAATCACCCACACCCATATTGAGGGAAGTCGCAACCCGTTCCAGGCGATGCAATGACGGCACTACTGTTCCACGCTCGAAGCGCGAAATTGACTCACCATCAACACCAACCAATGCTGCCAATTCTTTTTGGCTCAAGCCCATAGACTTGCGTTTAATTGAAATGGCCTTACCAAGAGCCAATCCAAGGTCTGAACGTACTACTGCAGATGCTGTTTTCACGGTTTTTTCATTTTCGTTGTATGGAGTCTATAAACCCAGACTCCTAGAGGGAAAGATTATTGTAGTAGTAGCGTGACCACAGATAAGTCGAATACTTGAATAAAATAATTCTATGTACCTGATAGGAAGCCACTATTTGCTGTAGATTGTTGGCTTTTTACAGTAATGGTGCAACATGCTAAACTTCAATACAACAAGCTCACTTCTCCACACATAAAAACGGGTAACAAATCCTTGTATTTACTGCATAAGCACTACACTAGCAACGTTATGATTGCCAACACTATGGCTTGCAGCTACCATCTTCATTTATCCAGCGTTTTAGGTCTTATGCTGAAACTGTTTCATACCCGCTTTACAATTGCTTTGCTGCTTGTACTTACTATCGGCTTTGCACCATTTGCTGGTCATGCATCAGGTTCAAGTAAAGTATTAGAGTTGTCTTCACAATCAACCCGCACGGAACTGACAGAATACTTTGATGTTCTAGAAGACAAAGAAGGCCTTCTATCCATACAAGATGTCACCTCAAGCGCCACATCCGGCCAATTTCATGGCAACAATCATCCGGCAGAATCACTTAATTTTGGCTATACAAAATCAGCATACTGGCTTCGACTTACATTAAACAATACGCAAGCCAGCAGCCTAGAACGAATGCTGGAAATCAATTACCCGCGTTTATCACAAGTCCAGTTTTATGCGCCTGATGCGTCCGGCACTTACCAATCCATAGACACCGGCATTACCAAGCCTTTTGCTTCTCGTCCTGTTAAAAGTCGACATTTTGTATTTCCTTTAAATATTCCCGCTCAATCTCAGCAAGTCGTGTATTTACGCATTACCTCCAGCACAGCGTTAATGGTACCGGCTCGTCTCTGGGAGCCAGCTGCTTATTACAGTCATGACCGCGCGGACTATTCCACGCAAACGTGGTATTTTGGTATGGTCAGTGCCATGCTCTTTTTCAACCTGTTGTTGCTATTTTCTTTACGCGACAAAGTGTATCTCTTATATATTAATTTTGTAATTCTTAATGCTTTCACATTGGCATCTTTCAATGGTTTAGGAAAAGAGTTTTTTTGGCCTGATGCCAGCACGTGGTCTGACATATCCACTTATGTAGGACTTTGTTATACAGTGGTAGCGGCTGTTCAGTTCATGCGGTCCATGTTACAAACCAACACACTCACACCCACTTTGGATATTGGCCTCAAGCTGATGTCTGGTGTTTTTTTACTACTACCCATTACATTTTTAGTCGACTATCAAGCCATTGCAAAATACTCAGCCATCGTTCTGGGTTTAGCCACCTTTGCTTTACTGACAATTGGTATTTACTGTTCTTACCAACGACAACGCAATGCCTATTATTTTTCAATAGCATTTGGTATTTTTGGAATTGGAGGCGTTATTACAGCGCTTCGCGCGCTCGGTTATGTACCCACCAATTTTTACACTGCCAACAGCCTTCAAATCGGATCTGCCATCGAAATGATACTCATGGCGTTTGCATTGGCAGACCGCTTCCACGAAATCCGCAGAGACAAAGCTAAATACCACTCTGAACTACTCCAAGCACAACACAACCTTGTTGATAGCCTCAAAAATTCCGAGCATTTGTTAGAAGAGCGTGTTGCCGAGCGTACAGCCGAGCTAAAAAAGGCCAATGATGAGTTGTACTCCGCCTTTACGGATGCCGAAAACGCAAAAAAAGAATTGGAAATAGCCAAACGCCAAGCAGATGTTTCCAGCATTTTTGCCGAAGAGTCGCGCCTGATCATGGAGCAAGCCCAGCGTCAGGCCGAGGTTTCACAGATCTTTGCCGAAGAGTCACGGATAATGGCCGAGCAAGCCCAGCGCCAGGCTGAGGTTTCACATATATTTGCCGAACAATTACAAGAGCAGTCTGTCAATGCGCTTAAAGATTTGCAAAAAGCACAATCTCAATTGGTTGAGTCCGAGAAAATGGCATCCCTTGGGGTGCTGGTCAGTAATGTTGCCCACGAAATAAACACACCGATTGGGGCAGTTAAGGCAAGTGGAAAAAACATTACTGACGCAATTGAACACGCCGTTCTTAGCATGCCCTCATTATTCAGAACTTTGGATCAGGACACATCTGACCGTTTTGTCGGCATGCTTAGCAACTACAGTGGTGACGGCTATGTCCTCAACACGCGCGAAGAACGCATTCAAATCAAAGCATTAACAGCCCAACTAGAGCCTTATGACCTTGATAACCCACGTCTTAAAGCAAGTATTCTGGTTCAAATGGGTATCCGCAGTATCACAGAAGAACACCTTCCCTTGCTGTTGCATCCGGAGTCAGATCGCATCCTATCTACTGCGCGCAGCATCTCCACTATCATCACCAACTCCCAAAACATCAACAATGCTGTAGAGCGCGTATCAAAAATTGTCTATGCTCTCAAAGCTTTCTCTAGTGCCAGTGATGATGTAGAAAAAGTCAATGCCCGCGTTCATGATGGTATTGAAATCGTTTTAGCTCTGCACCAAACGCACTTCGAGGCCAATGTTCAACTGGTGCGTGACTTTGACATGATTCCCCCCTTATGGTGTGTGCAAGAGGATCTGAAGCAAGCATGGAACCACTTGATTCAAAATGCTCTGCAAGCCATGAATCATATGGGCACACTCACCATTTCTATTAAGCTTATCAATAACGAAGCAGTAGTAGCCATTTCAGATACTGGGTCCGGCATTCCAGCCGAGTTTTTACCAAAAATATTTGATCCATTTTTTACAACACGCACATCAGGAGAGGGCAGCGGCTTGGGTCTTGCCATTGTCCAAAAAATAATCGACAAACACCTTGGACGAATTTCCGTTCACAGTGAAGTAGGTGTGGGAACCACCATGACTGTTTTCTTGCCATACCCTTCTGAAAACCCATCTATTCAGCTGTAAACACCTATGTCGAAGCGAAAAACAAATCCCGTCATTTTGTGTGTTGATGATGACCAATCGGTACTGCAGGCGTTGCGCTCCCTGCTTGAAAAAACATTGGCCGGACAAGCCGAAATTGAAATCGCAGAATGTGGTCAAGATGCCCTTGATATCTGCATTGACCTTGCCGAAGACGGCAGACCAGTAAGTATCGTCATATCCGACTACATCATGCCGAATATGCGGGGCGATGAACTTCTCATCAAACTGCATGAAATTTCGCCCAAAATGATCAAAATCATGCTGACCGGTCAAAGTGACTTAACAGGTGTTAGGCAAGTCATTAACAAATCCAGCCTTTACCGCTTTCTCGAGAAGCCATTTAACAATGCTGATTTGGTATTGACTGCAAAATCAGCCGTTGAAACCCACCGAACAGAGCAAGACATGTTGCAAAAAATCGAGGAACTCACTGCACTGAACCACTCCTTACTTAACGAATTGGCACTCATCAAGAGTAAACTTGATTCCGCATCAGCTCGGGCTAGTTAAGCGTTACTACATTTAAGGACGCATCAATTCTTCAATTGCTTGCGCTTTTACTGGTACATCGCGGCTAATCAACTCGCAACCCGTGTTTGTAACAATGGCATCGTCTTCAATCCTAATGCCTATGTTATTAAAATGTTCTGGTACTCCACTTGCTGGCCGGACATAAATACCGGGCTCCAAGGTTAGCACCATACCCGGCCGCAGTATTCGCGCCGGTCTGTTAGACAAGACCTCACCTGTAAGTGCATCTTTACGGTGGTTCAAATGTCCTTTTTCTGAAGGCTCAATATAGCTACCACAATCATGCACGTCCATTCCCAACCAATGGCTGGTGCGGTGCATGTAAAACTGAAAATAGGCACGTTTTTCAATGACATCATCAAGACCACCCACTTTGTCTTTATTTAGCAACCCCACATCCAGCATCCCTTGCGCCAACACCCTTACACTAGCCTCATGCGGCTCTGTAAATCGTGCCCCCGAACGAGTTGCCGCCACTGCGGCTTGTTGCGATGCTTCTACCAAATCGTATAACGCTCTTTGCGCCCCGGTAAATTGACCATTTGCCGGAAATGTTCGTGTTATGTCACTCGCATAGCTATCAAGTTCACATCCCGCGTCAATTAAAACCAATGCTCCATTATTTACCGCTGCATTGTCTGCGCGGTAGTGCAATACGCACGCATTTGCGCCTGCTGCAACGATAGATGCGTATGCTGGATATTGAGACCCATGCTGCCGAAAAGCATGTAATAGCTCTGCATCCAGATGGTATTCTCGTACATCCTTGCCCTCTCGCAGCATACGGGCACATAACTGCATTGCGCGAATATGTGCTTGGGCACTGATTTGCGCTGCTTTGCGCATCGTGGCTTGCTCGGTTTCGTCTTTAATGAGACGCATTTCATCCAGTAAAACACATACATCTCGTATCTGTTCGGGGCACAGTGCGCCATAGCGCACTCTGGATCGCACCTTTTGTAACCATCCTTCTATACGCGACTCCAAACCTGAATGGGTTGCCATCGGGTACCACAATACCTCCCGATTTTCTAACATCCGTGGCATGTGTACTTCTAGTTCAGCGATCGAATAGGCAGCATCCACACCCAAGCTGTCTTGGGCAGCGCCGGGACCGAGGCGAATCCCATCCCATATTTCGCGCTCCATATCTTTGGGCTGACAAAACAGGGTGGTATGCCCACTACTGTCTATCAATATCCATGCGTTCGGTTCTGAAAATCCGGTAAGGTAATAAAAATAACTATCATGCCGGTACAGGTAGTCGCTGTCGCGGTTGCGTGCCCTCTCAAATGCTGTGGGCAAAATTGCTATTCCATCTGAACCCAACTGTGACGCCAATTGTGCCCGTCTCTGGCTATAAACGGATGATTTAACCATGCTACACCACCTTTAGATTAATTCATTTCACTGTTATCAACATTCAACTTGGCCAATCGCTCTGGCGTTCCAACATCGGTCCACTCACCATCGTAAAGTTCTGCACTAACACAACCATCGCGCATAGCGGCACGCAGCAATGGCGCCAAAAGTGCGCTCACACCTTTGGGATTACCAGGTTCAATATCACACCACGGTACACTAAACAATTCTTTACGGTACAAACCAATGGTCGAATACGTATAGCGGGGTAGGGTAGTATCTTCCGTCAAATTCTGCGCCAACGGTGGCAATGCATTTAGATCCAAACCGAAATCACCCTTAAGGTTGTGTTCGGGGTTAGGTACCAACCAAATATGTGCCAACATTCCGCTCTGCTTAAATTGTGTTACCGATTTTGAGTCAAACGTAAAGCCCGGCATAAATACGTCACCAGCAACTACCCAAAACACCTCATCAGCAAGCAATGGCAACGCGCGCGCGATACCGCCCGCCGTTTCCAGTGCCCGACCAAAATCGATTGCTTCGTGTGAGTACGCTATTGGCATAGACGCCGCTTTTCCACTTTGCGGCTCGTTTTGCTTCAAAACTAATGCATTCCCCATGGTTTGCTCAATTTGCTGACCTAACCATGCAGTATTAACCACCACTTTGGGGCAGCCAGCCTTGGCCAATGCCTCAGCATGCCAAAGCATCAAAGGCTTACCGCGCACCTTTAACAAAGGCTTGGGCACCGAGTCTGTGAGAGGTCGCATGCGCTCACCCCTTCCCGCTGCCAGTAACATGGCTGGGGCATTCAAACATCGCTGTCCTGAACTCCAATTGTGATCCTGTAATGTAATTTCGTTGCTCATGTGCATAGGATAACGCAATGTACAGTCATTACGATTGTCGGGTTTATCTACCATGTCGCTGTGGATAAGCTCTGGATAATTTACAATAGTCACCTTGTTACGATAAAACTATTCACAGACGTAATTTCACTTTTCCGGGAGCCCGTCATTTGTCAGCCCAAGATTCACAAACAGATTTAGGTAACAGTCTGTGGCAAAGTTGTCTGGAGCATCTTGCTCAAGATTTGCCAGAACAACAATTTAATACATGGATTAAACCGCTTGGCGCCATTGTTTCGCCCGATCTTTCCAAGGTAACCATTTATGTTGCCAACCGCTTCAAGCTTGATTGGGTACGCGCCCAATATGCCGTAAAGATTTCAACGCTTCTAGAGAAACTCTACGGACAAGCCGTGTTGGTCGAGCTAACAATCACACCGCGTGCTCCCACCACTACCACTGCTTCACCGGTGTCAACTTTTACCGGGTTCGTAGCAGAAGAAAGTATCGAACCACTTGAAGAGCGTCGATCCGCAACGCCCAAAAATCGCATTAACCCCTCTCTTACGTTCGAGAACTTAGTCGAAGGCTCTGCCAACCGGATGGCACGGGCCGCTGCTATGCATATCGCCTCTATGCCTGGCCACCTCTACAATCCACTGTTTATTTATGGTGGAGTTGGTCTGGGGAAAACCCACCTTATGCATGCTGTGGGTAACCGCTTGTTAAGCGAAAAACCTGGCTCCAACGTACTTTATATTCATGCTGAGCAATTCGTTTCTGACGTAGTCAAAGCTTATCAACGTAAAACCTTTGACGAATTCAAGGAGCGCTACCACTCGCTGGATTTATTACTCATCGACGACGTACAATTTTTAGCCAACAAAGACCGAACCCAAGAAGAATTTTTTAATGCCTTTGAGGCTTTGCTTGCCAAAAAATCACACATTGTGATGACAAGCGACACCTATCCTAAGGGTTTACCAGATATTCATGAGCGCTTGGTGTCACGTTTTGATTCTGGCTTAACTGTGGCCATTGAACCACCAGAACTTGAAATGCGGGTGGCAATTCTTATCAATAAGGCGCACTCAGAGGGCTCCATCATGCCAGAGGATGTTGCATTTTTTGTAGCCAAGAATGTGCGCTCCAACGTCCGTGAATTAGAGGGCGCCTTGCGTAAAATTTTGGCATATTCAAAATTTAATCAAAAAGAAATTTCTATTCAGCTCGCACGTGATTCTTTGCGCGATTTACTGGCCATCCAAAACCGCCAAATTTCGGTTGAAAATATTCAAAAAACTGTCGCTGATTTTTACAAAATCAAAGTGGCAGACATGTACTCCCAACGACGCCCTAACAACATCGCACGGCCACGCCAAATTGCCATGTATCTGGCCAAAGAAATGACTCAAAAGAGCTTACCTGAAATTGGTGAACTGTTTGGTGGACGTGACCACACCACTGTATTGCATGCTGTACGAAAAATTGGCGCTGAACGCCAACAACAGGCCGAGTTAAATCAGCAATTGCACGTGCTGGAACAAACCTTAAAAGGATAAGACACGAAACAATGCATCATCAGCCGCCTTTTAACGCAAAAACAAACGAAAATACTAAGCTTATAGCGCTCCATTCTTTTTTAAAAACGAGGTTGACATGATCGTATTCAAGGCTACGCAAGACCAGGTGCTTTCGGTATTGCAATCTGTATCAGGTATTGTTGAGCGTAAGCATACATTACCAATTCTGGCGAATGTCTTGTTGCAAAAAGTTGGTTCCTCCCTGCAGTTCACCACTAGTGATCTTGAAATTCAAATTCGCACTACGGCCGATTTAGGTGGAGACCAAGAAGCAATCAGTACAACCGTTGGGGCAAAAAAAATCAGTGATATTTTGCGAACCATACCATCTGAGCAAATTGTTTCACTCGAAGCAAAAGACAACAAACTGATACTCAAAGGTGGTAAGAGCAAATTTACACTGCAATCCATGCCCGCTGTAGATTTTCCATTGGTGCAAGAATCCGCACACTTTGGTCCGCTTTTTAGCGTACCGCAAAAAACCCTTAAAAGCCTTCTAAGCCAAGTATCCTTTGCAATGGCAATTCACGATATACGTTACTACCTCAATGGTATTTTGTTCGTGGCGGAAGGAAATCAGCTAAGTTTGGTTGCAACAGACGGTCATCGTTTAGCTTTTGCTTCAGCAACCTTAGATGTCGATGTGCCAAAACAAGAAGTTATCTTACCCCGTAAAACGGTTCTCGAATTGCAACGCCTTCTCTCTGATGCAGACGGCGCAATTGACATGCAATTTGCCAATAACCAAGCCAAATTCACGTTTGACGGCATGGAGTTTGTCACAAAATTAGTAGAAGGTAAATTTCCCGACTACAACCGTGTTATTCCTAAAAACCATCATAACTGTATCATTTTAGGACGTGCCGCCTTGCTTGCTACACTTCAACGTACAGCAATTTTAACCAGCGACAAATTCAAAGGAATACGTCTTAATGTTGAACCCGGCAGTCTACGCGTCGCATCTACCAACGCAGAACAAGAAGAGGCCATAGACGAATTGGACATCGACTACTCAGGAGACGCGATTGAAATTGGCTTCAATGTTACCTACCTGATTGATGCTCTTGGCAACATGACACAAGACATGGTCAAAATGGAACTGGCCGATGGCAACAGCTCTGCTTTGTTCACCATTCCAGACAATACAACTTTCAAGTACGTCATTATGCCAATGCGCATTTAACCTGCTTTTTATAGAAAACTGATACATGTCCGAAGAAAATTCGTCCCCATTGCAACCCAATGAAACAGGGGCACAAAGTTCCAACTATCAACCTGCTATCGATTCCAATCAGGCTGGCGCATCCGAAGCCTATGGCGAAGGTGCCATTCAAATTCTAGAGGGGTTAGAAGCTGTACGCAAACGTCCGGGTATGTACATTGGTGATACATCCGATGGCACTGGTCTGCACCATTTGGTATTTGAGGTAGTAGACAATTCTATTGATGAATCACTTGCTGGTCATTGCGATGATATTCTGGTAACTATCCATTCAGATAACTCCATCAGCGTGGTCGACAATGGCCGCGGCATACCAACTGGTGTCAAGTTAGATGATAAACACGAGCCCAAGCGCAGCGCGGCAGAAATTGCATTAACAGAGCTTCATGCTGGGGGCAAATTTAACCAAAACAGCTACAAGGTATCCGGTGGTTTACACGGCGTTGGTGTGAGCTGCGTTAACGCATTGTCCAAGATGTTGCGTCTCACCATTCGGCGCGATGGAAAAGTTCACGTTTTAGAATTCAGCAAAGGCTTTGTTCAAAACCGTATTACTGAATCCCAAAATGGTATTGAAGTTTCACCCATGAAAGTGATTGGTGAAACTGAACGACGCGGCACTGAAGTCCACTTTTTGCCAGATACGGAAATCTTTAAAGAAAACAACGATTTTCACTATGAGATTTTATCCAAACGCCTGCGTGAGCTCAGTTTCTTGAATAATGGCGTACGCATTCGTTTAAAAGACGAACGCAGTGGCAAAGAAGATGACTTTGCTGGCGCGGGCGGAGTACATGGATTTGTTAACTTTATCAATAAAGGCAAAACAGTTTTGCATCCCAATGTGTTTCATGCCATGGGAGACCGCCAAAGCGATCAAGGAACCAATATTGGCGTTGAAGTAGCCATGCAATGGAACAGCGGATACAACGAACAAGTACTCTGTTTTACCAATAACATTCCACAGCGCGATGGGGGCACCCATTTGACCGGCCTTCGTGCAGCCATGACGCGCGTTATCAACAAGTACATTGATGAATCTGAAGTAGCCAAAAAAGCCAAGGTTGAAGTTACAGGCGACGATATGCGAGAAGGCCTGACCTGCGTGCTTTCTGTCAAAGTTCCGGAACCTAAATTCAGTAGTCAAACCAAAGATAAACTGGTTAGCTCTGAAGTCCGTGGTCCCGTAGAAGATATTGTGAGCAAACTACTCACCGACTATCTTCAAGAACGTCCGAATGATGCAAAAACCATCGTCGGCAAAATCATCGAAGCTGCCCGTGCCCGTGAAGCTGCCCGCAAAGCCCGCGACATGACACGTCGCAAAGGTGTACTCGATGGCATGGGTTTACCGGGTAAGCTTGCTGATTGCCAAGAAAAAGACCCCGCCGCCTGCGAAATTTACATTGTCGAGGGTGACTCCGCCGGTGGCTCTGCGAAACAAGGGCGTGACCGTAAATTTCAAGCCATTTTGCCACTGCGTGGCAAAATTCTCAACGTTGAAAAAGCGCGTTACGAAAAGCTGCTCACCAGTAATGAAATTCTGACCCTTATTACCGCGCTAGGTACTGGCATTGGTAAAGCAGGTGGAAGTACTGGTGGCGATGACTTCAATGTAGCCAAGTTACGTTACCACCGTATCATCATCATGACCGATGCCGACGTTGATGGTGCACATATCCGTACTTTACTTCTCACCTTCTTCTACCGTCAAATGCCAGAGTTGGTAGAGCGAGGACATATCTATATTGCCCAACCACCACTCTACAAGGTCAAAGCTGGCAAAGAAGAACTTTATCTTAAAGATGCAGCTGCACTAGATTCATTTTTGGTAAGAATTGCATTGGTCAATGCGTCTGTCTTTACGGGTGGCGCTAACGGCACTACATTGTCTGGCGAAACTTTGGCTGAGTTGGCGCGTAAGCACCAGATTGCGCAAAACGTGATTGCACGCTTAAAGAACTTTATGGATGCCGAAGCGCTGCGTGCAATTGCAGATGGCGTCACACTAGCACTCGACACCATGGCCGAAGCGCAAAATTCTGCAGCTTTGTTGCAAACTCAACTGCAGTTGATTGAAAGCAGTTCAAACGCTTCTGCAGCCGAAGTTACAGCTGAATTTGATGCCCGCAATGACAAGCCCATTTTACGTATCAGTCGCCGTTTCCATGGCAATGTCAAAAGCAGTGTACTAACCCAAGACTTTGTGCATGGTGCCGATTACGCCGCCTTGGCAGAAGCCGCCAATACCTTTAGAGGCCTGCTTAGCGATGGTGCAAAGGTTATGCGTGGGGAAGGAGAACGCGCAAAGGAAGAAAAGGTTTCCGACTTTCGTGAGGCCATGGCATGGCTCATTACACAAGCAGAACAAAGTACCGCACGTCAACGCTACAAAGGCCTTGGCGAAATGAATCCAGAACAACTGTGGGAAACCACTATGGATCCGGCAGTGCGTCGTTTATTACGTGTTCAAATTGATGATGCCATTGAAGCTGATCGCGTATTCACCATGCTCATGGGTGATGAAGTGGAGCCTCGCCGTGATTTTATTGAAACCAATGCACTTCGTGCAGGCAATATCGATGTTTAACGTCGTCTAACTACTATTAACCACAAAAAAGGGAGTTTTAAGACTCCCTTTTTTTATTTAACTTCGCTTACAAATTGATCAAAAGGCCGACGAACCTTTTTTAAATTAACAAGCCAATCTTTGTCTTGCTCTCGGTAGCCTAATGGCAGAATTACAACGCTGCGCAAACCACGCGCACGCAAATCCAAAATGCCATCCAACGCTTCTGGATCAAAACCTTCCATAGGCGTGCTATCAACTTCTTCATTAGCAGCTGCAATCAGTGCTGTACCCAGCCCGATATAAGCTTGCCGTGCTGCATGTTGAAAATTGATTTCAGCACCACGCTTTGGATACGTGTTTAACAGCATCTGACGGTAGTTTTCCCAACCTTCATTTTTAAACCCACGAACTTCGTTGGTCAAATCAAACATACTGTTGATGCGTTCAGCCGTGTAGTCGTCCCATGCAGCAAAAACTAACAAATGAGATCCATCTGTGATTTGTGCCTGGTTCCATGCAATAGCCTTAATTTTTTCGCGTACCTCAAGATTGGTAACAACGATAACTTCATATGGTTGTAATCCACTGGAGGTTGCTGTTAGACGAACAGCCTCTAAAATTGCATCCACTTTATCTTGCGCTACCACTTGGAATGAATCCATCTTTTTAGTTGCGTAACGCCATTCCAGATTCTGTTTTAAGTTCATAAACAACTTTATTTATATTTAACGTTTTGGAGTAGCAGGACCGCGACCGTCAATATGTCGGAAGTTAATACGTGCTTTCGTAAGATCGTATGGTGATAACTCTAACGAAACCCTGTCACCTGCCAAAATACGTATGTGGTTTTTGCGCATCTTACCGGCTGAGTATGCAATCAGCTGGTGCCCATTGTCCAAGG